>VGCI01000007.1 GCA_016870095.1 Alphaproteobacteria bacterium
GAAGGAATGTGAGTGGCGTTTTAACAACCCTGACCCGAAAGCTCAATTAAAACAGTTAAAACAATGGGTTCAAGAGTTCTTAAACTAGTTATCTAGGACAGCCCCTAATTTTAAATTAGTTATTGATGGCAAAGGACAAAAAAAAGCTTATAAATTTTGATCAGTCACTTTTCTTTATATCGCAATTTATTTCATCCTCAATATCCACCATTGATATAAAGAGGCTCTGTATTAGAAATGATAAATTATACCGGCTTTTCCTGCATGTTCAGCAATACCAGTGTTAAAACTGCCATTTTCGCGGTACATATGATTTGTAGGAAAACTTGCAGTTTTGGTAATCATCTTACTTTTAGCCATAAAAGAATAGGAGACTCGAAAACTCAGGTTATCAAAAGCAGGGAGGGAAGTTTCCACCCCTATCTCTATTAAGGGGCGTAGGGATCGTTTTGACAAAGGAGCGGAGATTTTGTCTGCTTTTTCAAATAAGTTATGATGAAAGTATATTGTTTTGATACCTATACCCCCATAAAGCATGGTTCGTGAACTACTAAAATATCCACAGCGGAATAGTAAGGTGGCCCCAACGCCTTTGCGACCAGAAAGATAAATAAAACTTATATCCTCAGCGGCTTTTTTTATTCCGCTCTTTGTAAAATCAAATTTGCCTTCTAGACCAAAATATAATTTTTTCCTAAAAATTTGTCCCCACCCGAAAAAAAGTTCTGCGCAGGGTAATGTTTGTATAGTCGTTGAGTTAAAAGTGTCAGCATTTGCATTTCCAGGATTTTGCTCTGCATTGATGTAGGTATTTTGTTGGATATGGCCAAGGCTTGCGCCAATATAATAGCCGTCAAATTTTGCCTGCACGGGCGCCACGAAGCCCAGATTGGTACTCAATGCAAAAACGGCGATCTTTTTAATTATTTTAAAATCGTATACTTGAATAATTTCCATTTCATATCCTTGATTAAATAAATTTTCTAAAAGTCAATTTTAGTTAAATAAGAGCTAAGAAAAATTTTTGATAAAACCTTGAACACAAAAGACCGTTAATTCTATAGATTTATAAAATTAAAATGTCAATTTATTGAGATGCCCAAATTAACAAATGCCCATAATTTGACTTATTGACTTAGGAAAATAAAAATAAGAGGAGAATGATAAATGTACGTTCAAGCAGAAAATTTTTGTTCTCCTGCTTTTTTCAAATATTTTGAAAGGTTCGGTGACTTCCTTAATTCTAAATTTTCTTAAAGAAAAGTGTTTGAGAAGAAAGGGGCAAACTTGAATATGACAGGGAGAAGGAGCTTATAGTTCTCAGTATTGATCGATTACCTAACTTGGACTTTTAGAAGCCGTTGGTATAATGCCCAGTTAACGCAAAGGTTGCAGTATGAGTCACAAAACGGTATACCTAGGCCATAGAATGTTTTATTTAGAGGATTTTGGGGTATATGGCGACAAAGTTTAAGATTGATGGTGATGCAATTCGTCAACTGGCAGAAATTCTTGTCGATACGAAATTAACTGAAATTGAATATGAAGATGAAGGGCGTCGCATTCGGGTTTCTCGAGGAGGGGGGATTCACTCATCAACAGTTATGACTCAAGAGACTATTTCAGGGGATTCTGCGTTTGTTCCTTCACCACAAAATACAGCACCATCACATCCCTTAACGTTAAGCAGTCACCCTGGGACGGTTAAATCGCCCATGGTAGGCACAGCTTACATGTGCTCTGAGCCGGGTGCCGCTCCGTTTGTAAAGGTTGGGGACGTTATTACAAGTGGTCAGACACTAATGATAATTGAAGCAATGAAAGTTATGAACCCTATTAAAGCTCCTCAAGCCGGCAAAGTTACTCAAATTTTTGCCAAAGATGGAACGCCGGTTGAATTTGGCGAACCTCTAATGATTATTGAATAAGTTGATGAAAATGTCGTCCCTTACTTCCATTCTAAAAGTTCCCTCATCAGCTGAGCCTAAGCTATTTGACAAAATATTGATTGCTAATCGAGGTGAAATCGCTCTTCGGATTCAACGGGCTTGTCGTGAAATGGGTATTAAGACTGTCGCTGTACATTCAACAGCGGATGCTACATCTATGCACGTTCGTCTTGCTGATGAAAGTGTTTGTATCGGGCCCCCTTCCGGGCGCGATAGCTATTTAAAGATGTCCGCTATTATTAGTGCAGCAGATATCACGGGCGCAACAGCTATTCATCCGGGCGTAGGGTTTTTATCTGAAAATGCTGCCTTTGCGGGTATGATTGAAGAACATGGTATGACCTTTATCGGGCCAACGCCCGAGCATATTACCCTGATGGGAGATAAGATTACGGCAAAGAAAACCATGATTGATCTTGGTATTCCGGTTGTTCCCGGATCTGATGGGGGCGTTGATACGGATGATCAGGCCATTGAGCTGGGTAATACCATCGGATATCCCCTACTTATTAAAGCTACAAGTGGGGGTGGTGGAAAAGGAATGAAAGTTGCCAATACGGCTGAAGAATTGCCTCAAGCCTTGCGCCTAGCCCGAGCTGAAGCGAAAGCAAATTTTGGCAATGATCAGGTTTATATGGAAAGATATTTGAAGCGTCCTCGCCATATCGAAGTTCAGATTTTGGCAGACGCATATGGCAATGTTGTGCATTTGGGTGAGCGGGATTGTTCAATCCAACGACGTCATCAAAAGATTTGGGAAGAAGCGCCTTCGCCAGGCCTTTCCCCTGAAAAGAGAATAGAGCTTGGTCAAATTGTCACCAAGGCCATTAAAAAGATGGGATATCGAGGGGTTGGAACTTTAGAATTTCTTTATGAAGATGGGGAATTTTTCTTTATGGAAATGAATACCCGTTTGCAAGTCGAACATCCCATCACAGAAATGGTGACGGGTATTGATTTGGTCAAAGAGCAAATCAAAGTTGCGGCCGGTTTTCCCCTCACGTTGCGCCAAGAAGATATTAAGTTTACAGGACACGCGATTGAATGCCGTATTAACGCAGAACATCATGAAACTTTCGTTCCGTCTCCGGGAGAAATTACAGGTTATCATGCGCCGGGAGGTTGGGGCGTGCGTGTGGATAGTCATCTCTACCAGGGTTATCATGTTCCGCCTCATTATGACAGTTTGGTTGCAAAACTCATTGTATATGGGGATACACGCCAAGAATGTCTTAAGCGGGTAGAGCGAGCATTACGAGAATATGTGATTGATGGTATTGAGACAATACTCCCTCTTCACCGAACTTTAGTTGACGACCCCGATATTCAACGGGGAGATTACGATATTCATTGGCTTGAAAAGAAACTTAAGATGTGACGTCATCAAGGGTTATTTAATGGTCTTTTCAGGATTTTGTATATTTTCATTATGTTAAAATTGGATGAAAGATTCGCATTATGGTTTCTATTGATCAACTGCTCGCCTCTTTAAATATCTTTTTGCCAACCCCTCCTTTAGCTGTTGCGAATTATGTTCCTTATGTAATTGAAGGAAATAGAGTCATTATTTCTGGACAACTTCCTGTGAACGATGGCCAAGTTACCTTTAAGGGGAAAATTGGCCACGAAGTGTCTTTAGAAGAGGGACAGATGGCTGCAAGACTTTGCGCCATTAATATTCTCACTCAATTGAAAGTGGCATGTGAGGGGGATTTGGGTCGGGTACAAAGATGTTTGCGACTCGGTGGGTTTGTAAATTGCATTCCTGACTTTGCCGACCATGCTAAGGTCATTAATGGGGCGTCAGATTTAATGGTTGAAGTTTTTGGTGAAAATGGTCGTCATGCGCGTGCAGCAATTGGGGTTAGCTCTTTGCCATTAGGCGCTGCTGTTGAAGTTGAGGCAACTTTTCTAATCAGTTGATAAATAAGTTAAATTTTCAATTTTCATTTGCTGGTAGGCCCCAAGAGCTCTAGCGCGTGCTGCTGCATGATCCACGATAGGGTATGGATAAGTTTTGCCAATTTGAATCCCTGCTTTTTCAAGAATGGGCATCGGTGCTTGCCAAGGTTTATGGATGTATAAATTTGGGAGGGCTTTAAGTTCTGGCACCCAAAGACGAATGTAAGCACCTTCGGGATCAAATTTTTCAGCCTGCAAAGTTGGATTAAAAATACGAAAATAAGGTGCAGCATCTACACCGCAACCTGCTGCCCACTGCCAATTCATTGCATTGCTCGCAAGATCAGCATCCACAAGTGTATCCCAAAACCATCGTTCACCATCTTGCCAGGGGATAAGGAGATGCTTGACTAAAAATGAGGCAACAATCATGCGAACACGATTATGCATCCACCCCGTGTGCCATAATTCTCTCATGCCGGCATCAACGATAGGATAACCAGTCAGCCCTTTCTGCCAAGCTTTTAAACCCTCAGGGTCATAACGCCAGGGGAAAGCTTTAAATTGAGGGCGCAAAGGGTCATCACTCATGTGAGGGAAATGATACGCTAAGTAATAAGCAAATTCCCGCCAACCAATTTCTGCAAGAAATGTGTGACTATCTTGCGAGCTAGCTGGGTTTTGGACTTGCTGTGCTCGAATCACGTGCCATATTTGATTGGGACTTATTTCTCCCCAATGAAGGTGAGGTGATAGGCGAGAAGTTCGTTCATTTGCTGGGAAGTTGCGTTGAAGTTGGTATCCTACAAGATTTTCCTCGACAAAGGTGCTTAAACGTTCATGTGCTCCCCTTTCTCCTGGTGTCCAAAACTCTTCAAATCCTGCTGCCCAATTGGGCGCAACTGGTAATAAATCCCACGCTTCTAACTTATCTGAAGTCTCTTGTATAGTTGGGATGTATTGCGGGCTTGGATGGGGACGTTCAGGTCTTAAGATTTTTAGACAATGATTCCAATAGGAAGAAAATATTTGATAAGGTTTCCCAGATTGATTAAGCATAGTTACGGGATCTGAAAGTAGATTGCCTTTAGAAACTTGGCATATTATTCCGTAGGTTTGGAAAAATTCTTGAAGTACACTTTCATCAGGGTCAATTGATGTTCCATAACGCCGATTCATGAAAATTTGGGTGGCACCGACCTTTTGAATAAGCTCAAGAAGAATCGTTTTTGCATTTCCCCGCCGAAGACATAAATTTGGCAGCTGCGATTGTAAAGTTAGTAAACTTTTATGTAACCACCATCGAGAGGCTCCCCCTAAAAGACGTTTTATGGTGTGATCCTGATCGTCAAAAATAAACAACGGGAGAATAGGTTGGCCCGTTTTCAAAGCAGCCTGTAAAGCAGGATTGTCTGATAATCTTAAATCCTTTCGAAACCATAGGATGACAGGAGGCTGAGACGCGGAAGATTTGCTAATTGCCAGGGTCATATAAATTTCTCCATTTGAAATAAATAACCTTAAATGAGATAGTTGTCGAGATGGCATAGATGCCTCTTTTTCACTTAAGCTTTTAAAGCCATTGGTGGTGCTAAAACAAACAAGAAGATACCTGACAGGATAAATTTTTCATGACCGTACCTCTACCCATTTTGTATACATTTCGTCGCTGCCCCTATGCAATGCGTGCTCGCTTGGCAATTTATACAGCTAAAATTTCCCATGAACATCGAGAGGTTGATTTAAAGAATAAACCCCCTGAGATACTGGCGATTTCCCCTAAGGGTACGGTTCCTGTCCTGCAGTTGATGGATGAAAGAATTTTGGAACAAAGTCTAGATATTATGAAATGGGCGTTAAAAAATCCTCTATTATCTGAACACGATATTCAATTGATTCATGAAAATGATACGGTGTTTGCTCAAGCTTTAAATCGTTACAAGTACCCTAACCGATATCCTGAAGAAGCCAGCACAAATCATCGGGAGCAGGGTGAGATTTTTTTGAAAAAGGTAGAAAACAGGCTCACTCCGTTTTTAACGGGAAGTACGCTTACCTTAGTTGATATGGCCATTTTTCCTCTCATTCGCCAATTTATTTTAGTTGATAGGGCATGGTTTGAGAAGCAGTCTTACCCTCGATTAAAAGTATGGTTAGATTGTTTTACAACAAGTACCTTATTTGAGGAAGTGATGCGGCCGTATTCCCCTTGGTCAGCAGGGGATAAACCTATTTTCATTTCTTTTTAATTTGTCTGATGCCTGCAAGAAGCATCTTTCAAACTTTGGGGATGAGAAGTCTATACCTAACGACCAAAGGTAAAGGCATAGGCTTGCAAACCAGGCTCTAGGGCTTGAATTTCTAGCTGACCTTCTGCGAAAGAGGGTAAAGACACTAATTCGTATAGGGTATCTTTTGTAATTGTGACTTCATCATTTTTAACATCTGCACCAGAATTTTTTCCGAGACCCTGACTATTCAAAGTGATTTTTGCCTTGAGAGGCTGACCAGTCTCGCTTCCAAGAACAAGAAAGACTTTTTTGGCATTGAAATGAAGTTTGAGTTTTGCCTGGGCTTCTTTACATACACTTCTTTGTTTTTCAACAATCCATTTTCCTTCTAAAGACCAGCTATTAAGAGTGATATCACTAACATTTGGGTAATCAAAAGGTTGATCGGGAATGATGACGGAAGGGGAGGCAAATCTTTCGGCGCGTTCAGACCCTAAATAAGTTTCTGGAGTTATGGGATCGGTACCAATTTCTTTGGCTTCTACCGGAGTTTCTCCTTTTGAGGTTAATCCTAATAGATAGCGGATGTTGGACTCGGTGACATCATAATTTCCTTCACCAAAATGGGTATAAACTATTTTTCCTTCTCGGTCGATTAAGTAGTGGGCAGGCCAATAGCGATTTTTAAAATTAAGCCATGTTTTAAAGGCATTATCCAACGCTACACTGTAGTGAATATTATGTTGTTTAACGGCATTTTGGACATTTTTCAAATCCATCTCGAAGGCAAATTCGGGGGTATGAATGCCAATAATAACTAAGCCATTATTTCGATAGGTTTCATCCCATTTTATTAAATGAGGCAGCGTTCTCACACAATTTATACAAGAGTAGGTCCAAAAATCAATCAAAACGACTTTTCCTTTGAGGGAGTCTAAACTTAAAGGGGGGGAATTAATCCAATTTTGAATTCCAGCAATATTAGGAGCAGTATAGGGAGCCGGCAATCCATTTATTAATCCCTCTGAGGGGGGATTAATATTTTCTTTTGGCGCTTCTGTCGGAGCAAAGGAAGCTCCTGCAGGCCAAGCAGAATAAACAACGCTTATTAAAATAATAATTCCAAGCATTTTTCGAATAACGCCTGTATATGATTTCAGGGAAGAAACCTGTTTCATAATTCTTCTGCCCATTAAAATGAGAAACAACATAGGTAAAGATGCTCCGAGACTGAAAGATAGCAGGGTAAAGACAGTCTCAATGGTTGTTTGTTGCGTAACAGTTTGAACGATAACAGCTGCCATAATGGGACCAGCACAAGGGATCCAAATACATCCAATACCCACACCTAAAAATAATCCTCCTAGAAATCCCGAGTTGATAGCTTGGGTTTGCGCCAATTTTTCACCTAAATTGGCAAAATGAGTGGTCCATTTTGTAAATTTCTCACTTAAGGAATCGGAAATAAGCACAAGACCAAAAAGAAAGAGGAGAACAAAGGAGATATATCGAATGACGTTCACATCAATGCCGAGAGCTGTAATTAACTGGCGGGATAGGAGTGTTAACGCTGAGAAAGAAATCACAAAGCCGACAATGATGCCGTAGGGCCGCCACCTTGCCCCTTCAATGCCGACAGATAAAACAATAGGTAAAATGGGAAGGATACAAGGAGAGAGAATGAGGCCCAAACCCTCTAAAAATGCAAGTCCATATGCGAAAAAATTCATTTTGACCTCAATTCAGAACAAGAACTTAAACTCATTAATTTAATGCTATGTTTAAAATATTTATTAATCAAGGAACTTTAAAATACATTAATAATTTTCTAATTAATCTTGCGAAGATTGTTAATAAGCTGTTTTTTAAAACTAAAATACATAATTACTTTAAATTGGAATTGACCGGTATGAATGCCCATTGGGAGAAAATACGTGTAAAGGAATGAAACACAAGCCCCTTAGTCTACGGGAGCTAAGTCTGTATTAAGCAATATAACATTTTGATATGACAGAAAATTTTTTATCTTCATAATCTTTTTACCTCTTGTCTGTTATAAAAAATAATGTTGTCATAATACGTGTGACTACAGCAAAATTGGATTTATATTTTATTAAAGGGGAATTATCTTGAAAACTTCCTATATTTACTCTGCTCTAGTCACAGCAATTAGTATATCTGTGGCGAATGCCGAAAATGAGCCACCAAAAAACGACCATGAAAGATGTTATGGAATCGCCAAAGCTGGTGAAAATGAATGTTGGGGAACAGACAGAAATGGTGAAAAACATGCCTGCTATTCGTGGTCTGTTGAAGACAACGATCCTTACGCTTGGATTTTGGTACCCAAAGGGACATGTTTCGGAAGGAAGGGAACGCTAAAACCGCCACCTGTTCCGACAAAAAAGTCTCCCGTTTGATATCGTTAAGACACGGATTATGAAAGAATAGGAATCATTATTTATGAGTTTTACAGGCTTATCTCCACGTCAAGCGTCTGCAGGTGTTGGTTTGCGTAGGCCCCATTATACAGATTTCTTAAATGAAAAGCAGCCGATAGCTTGGTTAGAGGTTCATGCAGAAAATTTCTTGAACTTTGATACACCAGCTTTCAAAATCCTGGAGCGATTGCGTCAGGATTATCCCGTCAGTTTCCATGCTGTTAATTTGTCTTTAGGATCAAGTGATGGCATTGATGAAGAACATGTGAAGCGTGTGAAAGCTCTTATCGAGCGTATCAATCCATTTTTTGTGTCAGACCATCTTTCGTGGGGGCGGATTGATGGATACTACCTCAATGATCTGTTGCCGATTCCTTATACGCACGAGGCTTTAACTCTATTCGCCTCAAACCTTTCCCGCATACAGGATTTATTAGAGCGCCCTTTATTAATTGAGAATCCTTCTTCATACTTACAATTTCAGGTGAGTGAAATGAGCGAAGCAGAATTTTTAGGAGCTTTGGTACATCGGGCTGGTGCGGGTGTTCTCTTAGATATCAATAACATTTATGTCTCTTGTTCTAATCACGGATGGGATGCTCAGCAATACTTAAAAGCCATTCCCGCCGGAAAAGTCAAAGAAATGCACCTCTCGGGCCATGTCCTGCAAGGCAAACTTCGTATTGATGATCATGGGTCACAAGTTTGTCCCGAAGTTTGGGATTTATATCAAAAAGCCATAAATATCTTTGGTCCTGTCCCGACTCTCATCGAATGGGATAGCAATGTTCCGAGCTTGACTACATTGTTAGATGAAGCCTCAAAAGCACAAACGATTCTTGATTCTGTGCGCGTTCCTTCTAATACGACTCGAAAGGAACGCCATGTCCGGTTTGGGTAAAATACAACGGGATTTTCGAGAGTTTATTCTGGGTCATGGGTATGAAGATTTTATGCAGCATATAAAATCCACAGATTTACCTAAGGAAGAGTCTCTGGATGTTTACCATCATAATATTTTTTCCGTTCATCATCGCAGCTTAGTTAATGATTACCCCTTAGTATTTTCAATTATAGACGACACAACAGCGCGTCGTATGGTTCGCGCGTACGTTGAAGTCAGTTTACCATGTACAGGTTCCTTAGAAGACTGGGGAGGCGGATTCATATCTTTTATCCAGCGATATGAATTGGCGTCGCAATGGCCCTACTTAACAGAAATGGCTCAATTTGAATGGGCTAAACATATCGCCTATTGCGCAAAAGAAAAACCATTGTTAAATCCTGAGGATATGAGAAAACTTGTGGATTCTAGCCAAAAAGAGATTAGTTTTCATTTCCAACCCTCTTGTCAGTTGATGGCTTTTCTTCATCCCTTAGAACAAATTATTCAGACTCACCAAAATGAACCCAAAAAGCCTTTATCCGATTTAAAGGGAACATCTTATGCCCTTATTTTAAAGCATCAGGGGCACATTAATGTGTATTGGGTTTCTGCTTCTTTATTTGTTTTCATAAACCGCTTAAAAGAAGGTCAAGATATTGAAGTTGCCTTTGCTGCAGCCCAAGTTTTAGAACCAGAATTTGATGCTCAAGAAGCATTCAGTTTTCTTTTACAACATCCCATTTTATGCCGAGAAGGAGACGAAACATGTGTTTGACTAAAAAATTAACCCGTCTGTTTGAACGACTTGAGTATTATGGCTGGCCTGTCCTTTTGCTGGGCATTCGATTCTGGATGGCATTTACATTTGGCAGAACGGCAATCGTAAAAGTTAAACACCTAGACGCAACATTAAGTTTATTTCGATTTGAATATCATATTCCTTTTATATCTCCGGATATTGCAGCCTATCTGACAATGTTCTTTGAACTTGCTTGCCCGGCGTTATTAATTCTTGGCCTGATGACCCGACTGGCAACAATTCCGCTGCTTGTGATCGTCGGGGTTATACATTTCACATACATAACCCACCACGATCATATGGATTGGATACTGATGTTGGGTGTCCTTCTATTAAAGGGTGCCGGTCCCCTCTCGCTTGATGCCTTGTGGTGTCGACGGTATGTCACAAGATAACGGCCCGTCTATAGCGCATTCATCTAGAGCCTGAAGAAGCGCTTGGTTATTATTCTTTGTAGAAACCGAAATGCGAATAGCACTGGGGATGGCCCAGCGGCAACTGGCAACATAAATGCCCCTGTTCAAAAGTCTTGCAAAAGTTTTATCAAAATCCTTTAAAATCACCATCACAAAATTGGACTGACTCGGATAGACCTTACTAACGCAAGATAAACCTTTTAAGCTTTGAACAAGTTTATCCCGCTCTTGCTTTATGATCTCCCAAGATTGTTTAAGAGGAGTGGAATGAGTTAAACCTTCGCGCACCGAATCTTGTGTGGGAATAGAAAAGCTGAAGGGAGCCTGAACATAGAGAAGGGTGTTGATAATGCGTTTGTCTGCCAAGATAATTCCACAGCGTGCACCCGCCATACCCCACGCTTTGGACAGGGTTCTTAAGATGACAAGATTATCATATTTATGAAGCATCTTAGCTGCAGACTCCTGATCAGAAAACTCAATGTAAGCTTCGTCAATGACCACAAGTCCATTAATGGTTTGGCATATGTTTTCAATTGTTTCGGTGCGGACTTGGGTACCCGTTGGATTGTTGGGATTGCATAAAATAAAGATTTTTGGATCAATATTTTTAATGTTTTTAACAGAAATGTCTTCAAAATTGTCGCCTGTTAACGGAATTTTCTTAATAGGTAAATCATATAAAGTTGCCCAATGTTCATAGGCAAAATAAGTGGGATCGGTTACACAAATTACGTCACTGGGGGGTTGCGCAAAACCTCTTAAGATTAAATCAATGCCATCTGCTGAACCCACGGTAAAGAGAAGATTTTCGGGCGTTAAACTTTCATTCCCAATAAAATCCAAGTAAAGTTGCTTGAGTTCCAAGGGATCAATCATTGGATAATTTGGCAAATATGGGGAAAGGGGATTGGTATTGTTTGACAGATCAATTTGAAAGGGAATTTGTGAAAAATGCTTTTTCAAAGGTCCTTGAAGACCCAATTTTTTTATACTATCGCGGGCTTGGGGGTGAATTGTTAACATTGGCTTCGCGGACATATTCTTTTCCTTTCAATATTATTTTTTTGTGACGCACTTGACGTATCAGGTCATAACATTACTTTTTGGTTCATCCAACTTTCAGATTCTTAAGTTTTAAATTCGCGATCGATGCAGCTTCGCAAATTTATGAAAGTTTTTCCATAAGTTTTTTACGTAATTTCCAATTTTTCAATATAATTGATTGCTTAGGCGCCTTTAAACATAAGATTTGTGACTTGTTTTGACGTTTCCCAGCTCACCATTCTTTGAAAATAAACTAAAAATAAATTATTCATATCTTACACTGTAAAAAGCATCGTTTTTTTAATATGTGATAATAGAAAGTCGTCGAGTTCTATGGAAACATTTTTGCCACCGAATCGATTATTGTCAACGCGGGCTATTGCTATGCCATCAGACACAAATCCAAGTGGCGATATTTTTGGTGGTTGGCTCGTTGCTCAAATGGACTTAGCTGGTGGGAGTGTTGCTGCTGTTAGGGCAAGAGGACGCGTTGCAACAGTTGCTATTGATTCTCTCGTATTCCACGAACCTGTTTTTGTGGGCGATGAAGTGAGTTGTTATGCAGAAGTCACGCGCATTGGTTTTTCATCCTTAACGCTTCGCATAGAGGCCTGGGTTCGTCGGGCGTTGCGAGACGAGGTTATAAAGGTTACTGAAGGAACCTTTACCTTTGTTGCTATAGACAATGATCATAAACCTCGGGAAGTCCCCAAAGATAAGTAATTCTTTCTCCTTTTACGCCTCCTTTTTTTACCGCCTAAGAAGCCGGCCTGAAAAGCCACCCCAGAAGCAATCCTTGTATTTTATTTAATGAATAATTAGGGCTGTGATTTTTAGAGTGTGAATTGCCGCATCCTTACGCTCCTTGCAATGATGGGAAGGTGATTCCTTGTTTATCATTGCTTTCGCCCTTGCTATACTCAACTTTATTGAAGCCACCATCCGTAAATGGAACGACGTATAGGAATTTGATGTCATACTTGAAAAAAAGAAAAAAGTTAAAACTTCAAGCACGTCTCCATTCTGGCTCTTGGGTTCGTTATATGTTTTTTTGGGCTTCGTCTCCGGGTTTTTGGCTCTTGTTGTGTTTACCTTTGATGGGGGGGTGTTCTTGGTTTTTTGAAGAAGCCAATAAAGAGGTTGCAGAAGATATGAAGCTTGATCTTCCCCGCATCCCTTATACAACTAAGATTAATCTCAAAAGCGGGGAAGAATTTGTTAAGGAAGCTGATGACCACTTAAAAGCCGTCTCATTGTTAATAAAACTGGAAAAGCATCCCTCAACAAGTCTTCACGGTTTTCATCAACGCATTCGAAATGATATTGAAAGACTTAAGGAAGCTTTAGCTGAAAAAGGATATTTTGACGGTCAGGTAGATTTTGTAATTAACGACAAAGTTTCTCCTCTTGAGGTAACTTTGACGTATACGCATGGTGAACGATATCGAATATCAAAGATTACGGTTCTTGCTACCGAAAACTCTCGAGAACCTTTGCCCATTTCTCAAAGTAAAGCCGCAAAATTTCATCAACTAAACATTAATGATGAAGTGGACTTAAATCGTATTCAAGATGCCACTCTGCGGCTAGCTAAATATTTACGGGATCATGGATATCCATTTGTTGAAATGGCAGAGCCGGAAGCCGAAATTGATCGAGAGGCCAAACGTTTGCATATTCTCTTCCGGGTGAATTCTGGTTGTCACAGTTTCTATGGAAAAACAAATATTGAAGGATTAAAAAATCTTAATCCCCAATTTGTCCGAAATCGATTTGGTTGGAAAGAAGGCGGGTCTTCTGATGAACGTGAATTGGATAATACAAATCGAAAATTAATGGGAACAGGACTGTTTTCTGGAGTTGAAATTAAACCCGACGAAGCAGCAGGTGAGACTAAGGTGGTGCCTTTGAAAGTTCGGGTAACAGAAGGCCCGCCACGCACCATTGGAGCAGGTCTTAAATATGCGACAACGGAAGGTTTTGGTGGACAGGCTTTTTGGTCGCATCGTAATATTTTTGGTTCGGGTGAAAATCTTGGGACGATGCTTCGCATTTCTCCCAAATTTAGCAGAGCCAAGATTGATCTTGATATTCCTGATATTTTTGCGCCGGAGCAGCATTTGCGTAGTGAAATCAGTGGAACTCGTGAGAAAAATCGGGCCTATACGAGTCGCTCTTTAGATGTGGGTATGCGTCTGGAACATCCTTTTTCTGAAACGATAAAAGGAATGGTCGGGATAACGGGAGAGGTTGGCAAATCAAAGCGCGCTAACGTTATCTTCTTGAATCGATGGGTAGGATTACCTCTTGAAGTGCAAATTGATGAATCAAATGATCTCATTGATCCTACAAAGGGAGGGCGCTTAAGCGTGGAAGTCACCCCTTATTTTGGCAAATCAGGATTAGATAAGAAAATTTTAATTTCCACGGCAAAAGGAAGTTATTACTTAAGACTCATGAAAGATAGTCGAGCTGTGATTGCGGGTTGGGCTCATGGGGGAACCATTGGGGTATCCTCAATCGACAATTTGGCACCCAACAAACGCTTTTATGCAGGGGGTGTTGGTTCTGTGCGTGGGTATGGATATAAACTTTTGGGCCCCCTTGATGGGAGTCGTATTCCTGTGGGAGGGCGATCCATTCTAGAATATGGCCTTGAAGGACGTTTTAAAGTGACTGATACAATTGGGTTCGTCGTATTTGCTGAGGCAGGTACTGTCTCTGGTCAAGCGACACCCGATCTTTCGAGTCAAGCACGCCTATGGGGAGTGGGTGCAGGAATTCGCTATTACACAGGTATTGGCCCCATTCGCTTTGATGTGGCAGTGCCCATGAAACGGCGTCGGGACGGATCACCCAAACCAATAGATTCTGCCTATCAATTTTACATAAGCATAGGGCAGGCATTTTAAATGAAATTATGGAGATGGATTATCAGAATTGTACTTGTGACATTAGGCATTTGCTTATTTGTGTTGCAATCACAGCACGCTAAAAAAACGCTTCTGGAATTCATTGTGAATCAACCATTTAAAAACTCATCCTTCAAACTTGAAGTGGAAGGAGTTCGAGGTCTTTTTCCTTTTCAATTTGAGGTGACGACACTTGAATTGAAAAATAAGGAAGAGCATGTGGCTTCATTGTCAAATATCTCGGCAGTTTGGTCTGTGCCTGATTTGTTAAGTCAGAAAATAAAAGTGAACCTCGTCGTGGCTCATAAATTGGTAGGTGATATAGTTTATAAAATTGATAAGCATGCTTTTTTTGCGAGCCTTCAGGGAGAAGGATTGCCTCTTTGGCATAAGAGTCTTTTAACATCTGTTATTGTCGATCTTCCAGAGTTAAAACTGATAAAAGGAAATGCGAGCGCAGTTCTTGAAGATGGGCAAGATTCTTTGTCTTTAACCATGAAAATTGAAGAACCAGATTTGGATAGTCTTAAATTTAAAGATATTACTTTGACAGGAAAAGAAATTGCGGGCCACGGAGAAAGTATTATTTATCCTAAAGAAGATAAATGGGAAGGAACAGGCATTATTTCCGTTGCCAATCTCAGGGCTTATGATCATTGGGTTGAAATGGGATTGCAGGGTTCTGCCCATTTAACTTTTAAGAAAAGTTTTCAAGGTCAAGGAAATGTGGAGGCACTTCTCGCGCAATTTCATTATGGGGACTTTGAGTCAAAATCCTTGGAATTTAAGGCCCATTTTGATGAGAAAGATCGATGGAAATTAACTCTTCAGGGTCGTGAACTTTTATTGAACAATATTCCGTTTTCAAATTTATTGGCGCGGGGATCTTTAGAACAGGGACAAGGGGATTTTGATGTCGTCGCCAAGGGCCCCCAAAATATTTCTTTTCACACTCAAGGGGTTATTGATCTTTCAACCGATGAAGTTTCTCAAACGGAAATTACACTAAAACGGGCCGAATTAACGCATCCCTTACATCAATTTTTCTTAAAACAACCCACAACAATTATATGGGGTGAAAATGACATTCGCACCCCCAAAGTCTCGATATCAACAGGCAGTGGAACCCTTGTGATTGATGACTTAACTATTAATGAGGAGACTCTATCTGGAAATATGCGTATTGATCGACTCCCTTTGACAATTCTGCGTGTTATTAACCCAGATTGGATTGCTACCGGATCCTTAACAGGTATGGGAATTTTAAAGGGCACTCTTGAAAAGCCTGATGCTGAACTTATCTTGGAAGGGAAATCTTTGGAATGGGGGGAGCCTTTACAAGTGCTGAAGGGGGAGAAAAATCAGTTGGGGAGAATCGATGTCTCCACTGCTTTTAAGCTTTCTCAAGGATTTTTATCCTGGAATGTTAAATTGGGGAAAGGGAGTGCGTTTGCCCTCGTTTCTGAAGGAAAACTTTCTGTCGACCAATGGTATCCAACAGCGACAAGTTCATTTGAAGGGCTTCTTAAGGGGCAAGCGGACATGCGAATTCTTTCCTTGTTTATGGGGAACGGAGACTTAATTCAAGGACGCGCCTCATTAGATTTAATAGCCAGAGGCACTGTGGAAAAACCTGCGATAGATGGACGTATATCTGTAGTTAATGGTCTCTATGAAAATGCCAGTTTTGGAACTTTGATTCGGAACATTAGTATAGAAGGTAAAGCTACGCGAGATGTGATTACGATATCAAGTATAAGAGGTCAAGATAATGCAGTAGGAAATGTGAGCGGTCGATGTACAATAAAATTGACGTCCATTCTGAATCCAGAAATTGATCTGCACTTGAAGTTGGCAAAGCTCATTATCCTTCAAAATGATGAGCTCTCAGGCAAGGCCAGTGGGGATTTAAAAATTCAAGGTTTCTTGTCAACACCAGAATTTTCAAATCTGAAGATTACCGGGGATATAATCATTCAGCCTTTAGAGATACGTCTTGAAGATTACTCTGAAAAAATCATGACAATAAAGTTATTAGAGAAAAGAAAAAATGGAACCTATCAAGCGGCTCGAGATAGTCACCACCAAACGCAGCATCATCATAATTCTTCTTTCCTACCCTTAAATATTAACCTGACATCTCCAGGAGAAATTTTCGTGCGGGGTTATGGGCTGGATTCTCAATGGAAAGGTAAAATGCGAGTAGTGGGTAGCATAAAGGATCCTTATATCGTGGGTGAAATTAATCTTGTGCGGGGACGGTTTGATTTGTTGGGTAAACCTCTGAAGTTAGAAGAAGGAAAAATTATTTATTCCCACGATCCCAAAAATGATCCGTTATTATCTGTGGTGGGAACTAGAGAGGTCAATGAAATAACAGCAAAAATGCGCGTCGAGGGACAGGCCTCAAATCCAAAGATTACCTTTTCTTCGACGCCGGCGTTATCTCAAGAGGAAGTACTTGCAAGGTTGTTATTTGGTGGTGGTCTTGACAGTATATCTGGAACTCAAGGGTTGCTTTTGGCCAATGCACTCAGTTCATTTAAAGGGAAAAATAATTTGAATTTTACCAATAAAATTCGTTCGGCATTTGGCCTGGATGTTCTAGAATTTAAGGAAAGAAAACCCATTGAGGGGGAAGATTTTAAATCCGCTAGCCAGTTGGTGAGTGTAGGCAAACAACTCTCTGATAAAGTGTATTTGTCTTTAGATCAATCGGTAAGCGGAGATGGGGAAACAACTGCAACCGTTCAATTTGATGTAACGCCTACTTTTAAAATTGAAGCTGATGTGGGGGGAAACAAAAATACAGGTGTTGGATTTGCTTGGGTGAAAAAGTACTAATCTCTTTTGGGTTTTTGATTTAATAATCCTGTAAGTATATGCTCAACTCTCTATGCGCGTGTGCATTTTCTTTAACTCAGTTTCAAGTGATGAGGCGGGTTCAAACGCTAAATCCATGGGAAGGATAAGAATATTATTGCGACAGTTATGAGGAATGCGCATTGCATCTTTTTCTGTTGTGATGAGAAAAACTTTTTCCACGCGGGCTCTCATCCGTAATTTTCGTAAATCGTCTTCAGTGTAGGGATAATGATCAGGAAAGGATTTAAAAATTTTCACTTCATACCCAGCTTGTTCGAGAGTTTGGCGAAATTTTTCTGGATATCCAATGCCAGCAAACCCCATCACAGCACATGGTTTTGGGGAAATGGGAATGATTCTGGCTTGAATGACTGGACAGGAAATTGAGCGTAACGCGGGGGGCACTGGGTCATTATCTTGGGAGATAAAAACAATTGTGGTGGCTTCTTTTAACCCGGATTGAATGGATTGTCGTAAAGGCCCTGCTGGAAAAACTCGTCCATTTCCAAATCCGTTTGAGCCGTTAACAACAACAAAGCATAAATCTTTTTTTAGAGTGTAATTTTGATGCGCATCGTCCAAAAGCAAGACATCGGCGCCAGATTTTATGGCTAACTTGACAGCGGCTTTACGATTCTTAGAAATCCACGTTGGAGCATATTTTGCTAAAAGGAGTGGCTCATCCCCCACTTGAGAGTATTGATGCTCAAGATTGACTTGTAAGGGCCCTTTCAGGACTCCTCCATACCCACGGCTAATGATGTGGGGTGTGTATCCCATACTTATCAAAGTTTTTGCAATTGCAATTGTTACAGGGGTTTTACCTGCACCACCAAGAATAATATTTCCAATAGAAATTACAGGAACAGATGCTTGATAGGGCTTTGAGATTCGATTATGAATAACCGTGCCAATACGATAGAACCAACTGAAAGGTTCAAGAATATAGGACAGGACACTGCCAGGTTTATTCCAAAATTTCGGGGGTGATAGAAACATAAGAATCTTTCCCAAGGGTATATGATGATGAAAGGTATAAGAGCATGAGCAGAGTTGTCAATGGATTGTCAACACGCCTCATTTGAGAGTATGCTCGAGGGGATTAGAAAAAAAATTTTTGAAACGAAGAGGCAAAGAAAGCTGTGATCGCATTTCGGGCGGTTTTTTACCTAATCGGCATATTACTTAGTATTAGCTCTGTTGCGATGCTAATTCCCTTAAGCGTGGAATTGTTGATTTACCACACAAGTGGATGGAGAGGATTTGCAATTTCTTCTTTCCTAACAGGGCTAGTGGGCACTTTGTTGGTATTATCTAATCGGTCCGAAGGTAAAACCGAACTTCGGGTAAGAGAAGCATTTTTGTTAACCACGGTTAGTTGGATTGCCACGTCTTTATTTGCGGGGCTGCCTTTCTTTTGGTCCTCTTTGTCGATTAATTTTTTGGATAGTTGGTTTGAATCTGTTTCGGCGCTGACAACAACTGGATCCACAGTTTTGGCCCATTTGAATAAAGTTCCCAGAGGTATATTGTTGTGGCGTGCTCTTTTGCAGTGGCTTGGGGGGACGGGTATTATCGTCATGGCCATGACCATTTTACCAATCTTGCGCATTGGGGGAATGCAGTTATTTCGTAACGAATTTTCGGATCGTTCTGAAAAGATTTTACCTCGACTTTCTCAAATTGCCTCTGCCATTTTATCCATTTATTTTGTATTTACCTTTACATGCGCTATTTTTCTTCATTTGGCAGGCATGGAATGGTTTGATGCGATTTGTCATGCTATGTGTACGGTATCTACGGGCGGACTCAGCACCCAAGATCTTTCCATAGGTGCCTATCGTAGCCTATCTATTGAGCTCATTTTGATGGCATTCATGATTATGGGAGGAATGACGTTTATTCTGTTTGTCAAATTATGGCATCGCAACTTTAAAGCGGTTTGGAAAGATAGCCAATTACGGGTGTATTTAAGTATCATTGGAATTGGATCTCTTTTGGGAGCGTTGTGGCTTAATCTTCATCAGGAGATCAATTTTTGGAGGAGTCTTCGCTATTCTGCATTTGCGGTTATTTCAGTCATCACCTCCACAGGATACGCAACAGAAGACTACACGTTGTGGGGATCTTTTCCACTTGTCTTGTTTTTTCTATTAAGTTTGGTCGGGGGATGTACAGGTTCCACCTCTGGAGGAATTAAGATCTTTCGATTTCAAGTTTTAATTGCCGTCGCTTTGAGCCATATGCGACAATTGCGGCGTCCCCATGGGATATATGTTCCTTTATACCAGTCTCAAAAAATTTCTGAAAATATTGCGATGTCTGTGTTTACGTTTATAACACTGTATGCTTTTTGCTTAATTCTTCTTACCGGCGGATTATCAATTTGCGGACTGGATTTTGTGACCAGTTTAACGGGCGCTGCAGCTGCACTGGGCAACTTAGGGCCAGGGTTGACGCCGATGATTGCACCCTTAGCCTCTTTTGCTGATTTAGATATTGGATCTAAATGCATCTTAATGTTTGGAATGATTTTAGGCCGCCTTGAGTTATTAGCGATTTTAATTCTTTTCATGCCATCATTTTGGAAAGATTAAGAGAACCTGTAAGTTTCTTAATCTTTTGCGAGTTCTGGATGATTGATATATTGATCAAAAGCTTCAGGGTTGGCGAGGGCCTCCTGATTTTTAATCGGTTCTGCATGAATTAAATCGCGAACCGCACGTTCAGCAATTTTGCCATTTTTTGTGCGCGGTATATCCGTAACAGCAATGATTTTGGAGGGTACATGACGCGGCGTAGTGTTTTGTCGAATCTGAGTTTTGATTTTTTGAATAAGGGTCTCTGTCAGCGTTAGGCCCTCATTCAGCTGAACGAATAAGATGATGCGTTCATCATTTTGCCAAGATTGTCCCACAGCAACACAGCCATGAATTTCAGGTATTTGGTCGACCTGACGATAGATTTCTGCTGTACCTATTCTCACTCCTCCAGGGTTTAAGACGGTATCCGAACGGCCATAAATGATCATGCCTCCTTGAGGAGTTAATTCCACAAAATCTCCGTGGTGCCAGACATTGGGAAAACGATCAAAATAAGCGGTATGGTATTTATGTCTTAAAGAATCATTCCAAAATCCTAAAGGTTGAGAGGGAAAAGGTTTCGTGCAGACGAGTTCTCCTTTTTTACTGATCTGCGATTGGCCTTCTTCATTGTAGACTTCTACGCTCAAGCCCAGTCCGCGTGTTTGAGCTTCCCCACGCCAAACATCACCGATAGGATTTCCTAAAACAAAGCAAGAAATGATGTCTGTGCCGCCTGAAATCGAAGCTAAACATACATCTTTTTTTATGGAATCATAAACGTAATCATAGTTGGCGGGCGATAAGGGTGATCCTGTTGAGGTGATCATGCGTAAAAGAGGAAGAGGGTGGGTTTTGATTAAATTAACGCCCAGCTTACTTAAAGAATCAATATACTTTGCAGATGTACCAAATAAAGTAATCCCCTCTTTTTCTGCAATATCGAATAAGACCGTAGGTTGGGGATAAAGGGGGGAACCGTCATACAAGACGAGACTTGCGCCGCTTCCTAATGCCGAAACAAGCCAATTCCACATCATCCACCCGCAGGTCGTATAGTAAAAAACCTGGTCATTGGGTTTTATATCGCAGTGGAGTTGATGCTCTTTTAGGTGCTGCAGCAAGGTGCCCCCTGCACTGTGAACGATGCATTTCGGGATTCCTGTTGTGCCTGAGGAAAAAAGAATTACAAGAGGATGAGCAAAGGGTAAAGGTATAAAGTCAAGAGTTGAGACTTTTGTGCTTGTGAGGAGCTCATCCCAAAGGTCAAAGGGGCTATCGATATCCTGGGCTCTGATAGCTTCGGACGTGGATATATAGGGGATTATAATGACTTTTTCTAAAGAGGGAATGTGGCTGCGAATGGTGGGTAGCCTGTCAAGGTAGGCAAAAGTTTTTCCGCCATAGAAATAACCATCGGCGATCAGCAGAACTTTGGGCGTTATTTGCGAAAGGCGATCGATAGCACCTTGTGTGCCAAAATCAGGTGAACAAGAGGACCAGATAGCGCCTAAACTGGCCGCAGCAAGCATTGCAATAATGGTTTGCGGTAAATTGGGTAAGTATCCGGCAATACGATCTCCCGGTTGAATGCCCCACTGTTTAAATATATTAGCAATCTTTGCTGTTTGCTGATAAATTTCTTGAAAGGTAAGTTTTTGAACAATTTTGTCTTCCCCGTAAAACGTAATGCCGATACTTTGATCTCTTCGTCTCAATAGATTCTCAGCAAAATTAAGATGAGCGTCGGGGAAAAATTTTGCATTTTCAATGTCGTGATTGTTTTCAAGAACGCGTTCACCTTGATCCTTTGCAATGACGCCACAAAAGGACCAAACCGCCCGCCAAAAGGAGTCTGGATGTTGCACGGAAAACGTGTAAAGGGAAGGAAAATCCGTCACAGTCGAATTGTAACTTGTGTGAACTGTCGCAATAAAACGAGTGAGATTGGCTTGTTCAATGGCCTCTGGAGAGGGGCGCCAGAGAATATCGGAAGTCATGAAAAAACTCCCTTAAATTTCGATGGCCCTCAATCTATCCATAAATTCATCAATCTCTTCATAACTATTGAATTGTACAGTTAAGGTTGCTCCTGTTTGCTTCACTTTTAAGGAAACATTTAAGCGCAAAAGATTTGCAATCTCATTTTCAATAATCTTGGTTTGTTGAATAAATTCAGAATCAGGAATCTCAAGATTTGGTTTTGTGGAGTTTCTTTTCTTGAGTTGCTCGGCTTGGCGAACATTGAGATTATTGTCGATAATATTTTGAGCCAACTCTTCCATATTTTCTGAATTAACAAGAGTTCGGGCGTGACCAGCTGTGATCTTACCTTCTTGAATCATGTCTTTAATGTGGCTTGGAAGTTGGTTGAGGCGAAGCATATTCGCCACATGGCTGCGGCTTTTTCCGATTGAACGGGCCAATTCTTCTTGAGTATAATTAAATTCTTCCAGAAGACGGTGGTACCCTTCGGCCTCCTCAATAGGAGTCAGGTCATCGCGCTGAATGTTCTCTACGAGGGCGACCTCAAGAGCTTCACGATCGCTATACTCGCGCACGACAACAGGAACAGTCTCTAAGTTGAGTGTCCGCGCAGCGCGCCAGCGACGCTCACCGGCAATAATTTCATATGTGTTACTCTCAAGAACGCCGTCCGCTTTTTGCAAAGTGCGGACCACGAGCGGTTGAATAATGCCCTTTTCACGGATGGAATCAACTAACGTTGTTAGTTTCTCATCGTCAAAACAGTAGCGAGGCTGAAATTTTCCTGGCTTTATAGCAAGGGTAGGAAGGGAAAATATGGTGCCAGGTGTTTCGCTTTCTAATATAGCAGATTCGCCAAGAAGGGCTGAAAGCCCACGACCTAAGGGATTTTTTTTGGCTTCTGTTTCCATCATGCGACTTTTACCTCCTGAATAAGCTGAGCGTCTCGAATTAAAACTTCTCGGGCCAAGGACATGTAGGCCTGAGATCCTGTACACTTGAAGTCATAAATCATTGCGGGTTTACCATGGCTTGGAGCCTCTGATACCTTTGTATTCCGCGGGATAACGGTTTCAAATACTTTATCTTTTAGGTAGGAGCGCACATCTTTCGCGACCATGTCGCATAGGGAGCTGCGCCGGTCAAACATGGTGAGTACAATTCCAAAAAGAGATAGTCCCGGATTCAAAGTTTTTTTGATTTTTTGAATAGATCCGAGTAAATAACTCAAACCTTCTAGAGCGTAGTATTCGCACTGTAAGGGGATAATTACATCCGTGGCAGCAACCATGGCATTTAAAGTGAGAAGGCCCATAGAAGGCGGGCAATCAATCAAAATATAGTCAAACATATGGATGTAGGGGGCAATAATGTCTTTCAAGATATATTCCCGACGCTCCATGCCCACCAGTTCAATTTCTGCGCCCAACAAATCAATGGCAGAAGGGATGATACATAGCCCGGGTATAGCTGTCTTTACGATAACTTGACTCATGGTGTAGTCACCAAGTAGGAGGCCATATGAATTGAGAAGGCGTCGTTGTTTGCTTAAGCCCAGACCCGTAGATGCATTGGCTTGGGGGTCAAAGTCGATGATCAAAACACGTTTGTCGACGGCAGCTAGCCCTGTTGCAAGGTTAACAGTCGTTGTTGTTTTCCCCACACCGCCTTTTTGATTTGATACGGTAAAAATTCGACTCATTGTCTTGCCAAAGCTCCATTTATCGTCTGTTAAAGATGTATTTTCATGATCTCATAATCATATTTATACCTGATTCTTTGTAAACTCTCTAGTAGATCGATTCATTTACTTTTGAGCATCTTTAAGATTCAAGATAATATTATCACTCTCAGGGGATTGAATTCTGTCATTGTAGCTGAATAACATAATTTACTGGCCGAAAAAAAGTCTTTAATAAATCAACAATAGCACTTTTAAAAGAACATTTTTCAGTAAAGAGCATTTTTACAATACAACTTCTCAGAATCTAACGATTTTTGATTTATAATTCAACTTTTATTATGGGAAGGATAGGCCATCCCTCCCATAATTCTTATTTTTAGTGATTGAGTTCTAAAAGTTCGCGATTAATCATTTCTAATTGATATAAGGCAGCAGCGTAGTTTTGTTGAGCCTGTTTGAGAAGATCTTTCAGTGTGTTATATGTTTGTTGAGAAGGTCCTGTAAAGTTAATTCTCTTGGCATTAAGCTCTATTCCGAGATTGACTACAAAGTCTTCAGGTGTTTGATCTTCTTGTGTTTTTGCCCAAGCAACCTCATGGTTGTTAAATCGTTCTGCCAGGTTCGGGGAGTTGTTTTCAATAATGTCTGAGCGCATTCCCATTACGGCAATCGTTAAATTGTCATAGGTTTCTTTTGCTTTTTTTTCCAATTGTTGGGCGTCACGTTCTCTTGCTTTTAGCGAACTAAGTTTCTCTGCTTTCTTGGGATCGATAGTTTTTTCTAATAGAATTATATTTGCTTGAACGGCTTCTTGGGCTGCCAGAACTTGTTGTTCAGCGGCTTGCATATTTTGACCTTCTTTCTTTTGGGCAATCACTGGACGTAAGACGATTCTTTTATGTTCAGGAGATTTTGGAACTGCAGAAGATACTGGACGCTCTCCAGCAGGCTTCAACTTTGGCAAGGCTGGTTGAGCATCTGCTTTTTTTTCTCCTTGCTTACCACCGGTCTTCTCTTTTTCGGGGGCATATCCGTTACACCAGGCAAGAACGGTAGCTGCCTTAGCGCCGATGAGACCTTCTTTTAAAGCTGCATTCAGGAACCCTTTATGAGTAATGTCGGCGCATAATACACTTTTATCAGCTACGCGAGTACTTAGAATTTGACTGACAGACTGAATATTTTTAGCGCTTTTACATTGATTAACGAGTTCCAACACAGGGGGTGAAAGTATAAGGTTTGATTCAATTATTGGCTCTGATGCGTAAGAAACAGGAGCTAAAAACGTGCTGGCAAAAATAAGACCGTAAGAAAAGTGGCGCATATAAATTCTCCCTAATGGTTATAAACCTATAGAATAATTATCTATAAATATTATGAATAAAGCGTTAATTCTTCCTAAAAACTTATTTATTTTTAACTTCAAAATTTGAAGTGTGCATTGCGGACACTGCCTTCAATGTGGTACTGAAGATAACCATCTAAGTCGTAGGGATAGATAATATGAATGCCCTTAATTCCGTCACACAGAAGTCGCATGACATCCCGTCTGGTTTTGAGTCGTTATTTAATTCAAAATACTCTGTTTCGGGGAAAATTTGGCAATTTCGCCCGTGTGATGATCGTCAAGCTCTCGTCATTACCCAACGGCATGGCCTTTCGGCAACAGTGGGGCAGTTGCTTTCAAGCCGAGGGATCTTCTTAGAAAACGTAGAGTCTTTTTTGGAGCCGACATTACGTAATCTTATGCCAAACCCATCTCACCTAAAAGATATGGATTGTGCCATAGATAGAGTAATTCAAGCCCTAAAAAATAATGAAAAAATTGCTGTTTTTGGGGATTATGATGTGGATGGAGGAACATCTTGTGCCTTGCTTCACCGTTATTTTTC
The DNA here is from genome assembly GCA_016870095.1 of Alphaproteobacteria bacterium. Lineage (NCBI taxonomy): Bacteria > Pseudomonadati > Pseudomonadota > Alphaproteobacteria > Alphaproteobacteria bacterium. Next base: position 25,593 of record VGCI01000007.1, read on the forward strand.
CCTATTGGGTCAGTCAATACGTATTTATATTCCCGATCGAATTGATGAGGGTTATGGGCCAAATAATGAGGCTATGCATACGTTAAAGAATGAAGGATATCCTGTTGTTCTCATGGTTGATTGTGGAACAACAGCTTTCGAGCCGTTAGCTTACGCGAAAACTTTGGGTCTTGACGTCATTGTGATTGATCATCACTCAGCACAACCCGCTCTTCCAGAAGCTTATGCGCTTATTAACCCCAATCGTTTAGATCAAGAATCTCCTTTGAAGCATCTTTGTGCTGCTGGTTTGTCATTTATCTTTCTTGTGGCTTTACAAAGGGCTTTACGGGAACAAAATTGGTTTGAAGGCAAAACTGAGCCAGACTTAATGCAACTGCTTGATCTGGTAGCCTTGGGTACGGTTTGTGACGTCATGCCCTTGACAGGTCTAAATCGAGCCTTTGTTTCTCAAGGATTAAAAGTTGCCAAATGGCGTCAAAATATAGGATTAACAGCATTAGCAGACGTGGCTGGATTAAAGGAAGCTCCAACAGCCTATCATTTAGGATTTCTTCTTGGTCCCCGCGTGAATGCGGGCGGACGAGTTGGCCAGGCAACACTAGGGGCGCACTTGTTGTCTACACACGATGAGGCACAAGCCCGCACTATGGCCCAACGTTTGGATATGTTGAACCGGGAACGACAACAAATTGAAGCCACTGTCCTAGAGGAGGCGATCAATTTGGTCGAGTCCACCGATCTTCTCAGCAAACCGATTCTCTTGGTCAAAGGTGAGGGGTGGCATCCCGGTGTAATTGGTATCGTTGCAAGTCGTTTAAAGGAACGATACGCTCGCCCTTCTTGCGTCATTAGTTTTACCGATGATATGGGTAAGGGTTCGGGACGGTCAGTATCAGGAATTGATCTTGGTACAGCTATGCATGCGGCGACACATTGCGGCCTTTTGGTGCATGGAGGCGGTCACGCGATGGCTGCGGGTTTTACAGTTACTCGTGCTCTTTATAATGAATTTTATGCATTTTTGCTTCAACGTCTCAGTGCGGATATGAAGAATATTTTGCCAACTCTTGAGATTGATGTTTCCATTACTTTAAAGGGGATAACAACGGATTTGCTGCAAAGTTTAAGTTGTTTAGAGCCCTTTGGGGCGGGGAATCCAACGCCAAAGTTTATGATACATAATGTGCGCATTGCCTATGCAGAAATTTTTGGCAATGACCACGTGCGCTGTACGCTTTTAAGTGAAGATGGTGCCCGTCAAAAGGCGATTGCTTTTCGCGTTGCTCAACAACCCTTGGGCAAAGCACTGTTGACAGCGAAAAATCAGCTGAAGCATATTGTGGGAACGTTGCGTCTAGACACGTGGGGGGGCAGAAATGAGACTGTCGTCTATATCGATGACCTTATGGAAATGTGATGGAAACATCTTTATCCCTTCTGGCCAAAGGTTTTTTGCTTTTTAGTCATGGTGTCGTCCTTGTTCCCCTTCTTCTAATGGGATTTTTCACTAAGGGGAATTTTTTACTCAATTTCCCTTTCAAAAGAGGGTCTGTTGATTGGGGAAATGTTATTGTTTTGGTTCTTTTTACGATGATTTTTAATGGGTTTTTAAAATCTATTTTTCTTGTGCCGCTTAACCCGGCCCTTGGCATACAAGGATATGCATTTCCCAGTGGCCATATGCAAGTTACAACAGTTTGTTATGGACTTTTATTACAGATGTATTCTCACACCTATTTGCGTATCATTCTTCCGCTTATTATTGGCGGAGTTGGTTTCGGACTGATTCACGAGGGCTACCACAATTTTACAGATGTAGGATGTGCGCTTCTCTTTGGTGTGGCGAGCCTTTTCGCGTTTGCTAAAGTATCATCTCTTTCCGCAATTCGTCATGCTCCTCATCAAATAGGCTTTATCCTCATTCCCATAACTGGGTTTATGATTTTAGGTGTCATTCTGCGAACAGGAATATTTGCACACGTGGGAAAAGTTTGGCTTGGACTTATTAGCTTTTCTTTTTTTTGGCAACTATTCCCTAGGATTGTTAAAAATAAAAAAAACCAAGATTCTCCTGAAAAAATTCCCTAATTTTAGAAAAAATTAATTCCTTTACCTTTATAAAAAAAATTAAACCTTAATCCTATCACAGCAATGGTTAAGAGTGTTGCATGACTCGTTTAGATAATTATATTAATAAAATTGCTCTAAATAATAAGTTGCAAGCCAATATTTTTGTTGCCAAGGGTTCAGAAGTTCTATTGGAAAGAAGTTTTGGCTATGGAAATATTGAGCTCAAGAAGCCCCTTACCCCTTCCACAATATTTAAAATAGGTTCCGTGACAAAGCAGATGACAGCTGCACTGATTCTCAAACTTGTTGAGGAAAATGTGTTGGATCTGTTTACACCCATTTCTACTTATCTCGACTCTTCTTATGAGGGATGGAAAAATAATAAACCCTCTTGGGCGAATGAAATTAATAGTCATCAGTTGTTAGCACATTGTGCAGGCATTCCTGATTATATGACCTTATCCCACTTTGTCGATTTATCAAAAAGCGCCCATACCAAAAGAGATATTATTGACATTATCGCAAAACAAGACCTGTTGTTTGAGCCCGGAACACTCTATGAATATTCGAATTCGGGATATATTCTCTTGGGAGAAATTATGGAACAGGCGACAGGTCAATCTTATGATGATTTGATGGATGCTCTAATTTTAGAACCGCTCGGTTTAAAAAATACCATGAGTATTCGTCTTCATCATAAAGCGAATTCATCCGGTTTTATCTCGAGTCATCAGGATTTTGCTTATGGATATTTAATATCTCCTAAAATGCCAGATGAGTTATCAGTTATTGGGAATGCTTTTCCCTTTAGTTCATTTCCTTGTCAGACATTGCCGGATGGGTCATTAATTTCAACGGCCCGGGATTTGCATCTTTGGAATCTTTCTTTATACAAGGGCAAAGTTATAGGTCAAGAGGGACTTCAGAAGATGTTGACCCCCCATGTGCGTATAATTCATCCCCCATCGATGGCGAAAGTTACTAAAAAATTAGATCTTTGGTATGGCTATGGAATTGCTTGCGCTTATAATCCAATTCTTAAGACAATCTTTTATCGGCATGGGGGTATTGGGAGTGGTTTTCGCACAGAATTGCTTTATCTGCCTGCAAAAGAAGTGACTGTTGCTTATCTTTCGAATGTGACTTGGTCGGATCAGAGGGTAGATCCTTTGCGTGAAATTCGTCGTCATGTTCAAATTTTGTCTGAGCTTGCTGTTGCAGAGTCATAATCAAAAAAGGGTCTGAAAAGCCTCATCCCATAGAGCGTATGTTGGTGGTTTCAGAATATTGCATTCGAGCGAGCCGGCGATAAAGACCATCTTCACACATGAGCTCCGCATGGGTTCCCACAGCATCTATATTGCCACGATCCATTACGATAATCCGATCAGCTTTTAATACGGTTGCTAACCGATGAGCAATTACAATTGTAGTCCGTGTCGTCATGAGATGATTAAGACCCTTTTGAACTAAGATCTCACTTTGAGAATCGAGAGCGCTGGTGGCTTCATCCAGAAGGAGAATGGAGGGATTGCGCAAAATTGCCCGAGCTATGGCGACACGTTGCCGTTGTCCCCCTGACAAGCGAACTCCTTTCGTTCCCAGGAGCGTATGTATCCCTTGGGGCAAATCTTCAATGACATCAAGCAAATAGGCTAATTCTGCTGCTTTCCAGACTTCGGTCTCACTCGCATTTGGTCGACCATAAAGAATGTTTTGATAAAGGGATTGGGAGAAAATCATAGGATCTTGAGGAACCAATCCCATGCGGGCGCGGACCTCTTGAACGTCGACGTCGCGGACATCAATCCCGTCCAAATATAGGGAGCCGGATTGAGGGGAATAAAAGCGTAAGAGAAGGGATAGAAGAGTACTTTTTCCAGCACCTGAAGGACCAACAATGGCGATTTTTTCTCCCGGTGCTGCTGATAAAGTTATATTATTTAAAATGGGTTTCTCTGGGTTGTTGGGGTAGGAGAAGCAGATATTGTGTAGAGCCACAACGCCGCTAGACGGAATAGGTAATTTGCGATGTGTTACAAAGGATGTTGTCTTCAATGTTGGACTTGTTGCAAGCAGTTCACGCAAGCGATCAAGGGCTCCCATGGCGCGCTGAAGATCGGCAAAGATTTCTGAAAATGACCCTGCAGAAGAGGCAACGACAATGGCATAAAAAATAAATGCGGATAGGTGACCTGCCTCGAGGTTACCGGCAATGACATCCCTTCCTCCATTCCAGAGAACAAGACTGACGCCACCAAAAACTAAAGTCATGACTAGGCAAGCTAGGAGGGAACGCAAATGAATGCGCTTTATAGAAACTTGGAATGCGCGATCAGCCTGGTCTTTGAATTCGGCCTTATCATGGTCCTCGTGTTGAAAAGCTTGGGTGGTCCGAATTCCACTCATTGTTTCTTCTAAGAATCCAGAAACGTCGGCAATGCGATCTTGCGTTTTTTTGGAAAGTTGCCGAACTTGCTTACCGTATATGAGTATGGGAATAAGCACAAAAGGAACAATGATGAGTGTGAGAAGGGTGAGTTTTAGAGAAGTGGCAAGCATCATAATGAGCCCCCCCATCAATAGTAAGAAGTTCCGTAATGCAGCGGCGGCAGATCCTCCAAGAACTACTTGAATTAGCGTTGTATCGGCTGTAATGCGAGATACCAATTCTCCTGGGCGAATCAACTCAAAAAAACCAATATCTAAAGATAGTAAATGATTAAAGACGCGTATGCGTAAGTCTGTCATGACACGTTCCCCAACCCAACCAATATAATAACTTCTCCCAAAGCTTGCGATGGATAAAAGAAGGACCGCGAGGCCCATCATCAGAAGTGTATAATCCAGGGCGTTTGCATCTCCTTGGCTGAAACCATAATCAATTAAGTTTCTCAACCCCCAACCCAAACTTAAAACCATCACAGCGGCTAATGTTAAGGAGAGGATCGCTAGGATGATGGGAGCACGGTAAGGTTTCGTAAAGGCAAGAATATCCTTTAGTTTTTGTAGGTTTTTCTCAGATACAGTATCTGGGGAGGTGAGTTGGGTCATGAAAGAGTAACGGCCAATTCCGTTTCGAGTAAAGAGATGAGATTTTCCGTCCCTCGTGTGGAAATCCATAGTCCGTTTTGCAGCCGAAAGTGATGCGCCCCAGAAACAGGAGATGCTAACCAAATTTCTTGGGCAACGCCATGGTAGTTAAGGAGGTAAGGGCGCCCATCGGGCAAATCGAAAGCCAGGGAGTGTCCATCGCAATCTCCTTCAAATCCAGCTTTTTCAAGCTGTTCAAACAGACTGTTCAGAGTTTTGTAGGCTTCTACTACAAGAGGAGACAAAAATAATTTATCCTTTGGTGTTGTATATGTGGTTACACAAATAATCGATAAATTTTCAAATTTGGTGGAGCCAAGGAGGATCGAACTCCTGACCTCTACAATGCCATCGTAGCGCTCTCCCAGCTGAGCTATGGCCCCACTTCATCATCAGACCTATCAATAGCTCCCTTTCTAATATTTTTCAAGCGGAGATCGCATTTTTTCTAATAAATTTGTTCTAAAACATCAAGGTAGGATTTAAATAGATAGGTTCGATTCCGCTTTTGGTCGGATCCAGGTATGAGGATGCGCAGTTCACCAAATTTATCCATCAGTGCGCCGACACTATTATAGCTTTTTCCTAAATGTTGAGATGCTTCTGTGATGCTGATGACCGGATATTGAAACAGCAATGAAAGCATATGGAGTGCATCTTCGCGGGTTTTAACAAATAAAGAACTATCTACAATTTTCTTTGTTAAATTCTTTTCTAAGAGTTCGATATCCTTCGCTCGTGCCCAAGCATCTTCCGCACTTTCAATAAGGGATTGAAGGTAAAAGCGAATCCAACCCTCAAAATCACCCTTAGATCTGACATTATCAAGGGCTACGTAATATTCCAGTTGATGTTTTTTAAATGCGTAAGAGGGGTAGATAATTGCCTCACTTAGCAATCCTTCTTTTAGAAGCATTAACACAATGAGAAGTCGTCCAATACGGCCGTTGCCATCGAGAAAAGGGTGAATGGTTTCAAATTGGACATGAGCAAAACCGGCTTTTAGGAGGGGAAGAGTTGTTGTATCTGCATTGATATAGGTTTCCAGATCTTTCATTAGAGCGGGAATATGCGGTGCTGTGGGGGGCACATGGTCGCCTACGCGAACACTTTGTAGGCGATAAGACCCGGGTGCCGCTCTATCCCCGTCACCGCCTTCCATTAATGTTTGATGAGCAGCGAGTATGACACGCGATACAAGAGGCATATCTTGGTTTTGAATGAGATCAAGGGCAACTTCTAGAGACTTTGTATAATTTAGAACAAGTTGAGCTTCTTTATTAGGGCGCACCTCAGAGGATTGTTCAGAAAAAACATCTATGAGGGTAGTTTGAATGCCCTCAATTTCCGAAGATAAAAGTGCTTCTTTTGTAATATATGCTTTAATAAACCGTTGAATATTAGGGATTCGTCGTGTCATTTCATTTAAATGCCCGAGTTGATGCATGGCTTTGCCATAGAGTTCAATCAGGTTGTGGTCCATTTGAAAGGAAGGGTTGTTAGGTGGTAAGGGAAAGGGAATAAAATGATTTAAATTTCCTAAACTTTCATATTTCCCTGAAATTCGCTCTTGCATGTTCTTTCCTTATTTCAACTTGGAGCCTTAAGCTGAAATAAGGATACCAAATCCCGCGTCTTATTTCAACTTAGAAGGATAACTTGAAATAAGAATGTCGATTTTGAATCCATATTTCGAGTTAAAATCTCGAATTGAAATAATGGATTTTGATGTATTCAGATGAAAAATTGTGTTCATTTTTAAAAATATTGTCATGAATTTTATGAAAAAATACATCCTTAAAGTTATTAAATGTTCTAGGAAAAAAGAGAATATAAGAGTCAAGCGGAAAGATTGTGAGGGGAAGGTATCAGTTAAAAAAATCGAATTGCTCTTTTTCTCAAAATAGGAATTGAGGGGGAGCAATAGTTTGCATTAGCAGATTGCTTCGATTTTTGCGGCTAAAATAAAGTCGCTTTCTGAGAGTCCTTGAATTTTGTGGGTCCAGACTTCCACGGTACATAAGCCCCATGAAATGGTGAGATCAGGATGGTGGCCTTCTTTTTCGGCCAAATCAGCGATTTTCTGGGCAAAATCCATGGTCCCCACAAAATTTTTAAATTTAAATGGCTTGTAAAGGTGCCCTCGAGAATTAAATTGCCAATCTGCCCCCAGTTCACTGAGATATTTTTGGGTCAATTCCGCAGCCATAGGAGGGAAGTTAGCCTGACAAGGAATGCAAGTTTTATGAGCGAGGGGAGTCGAGTCCATAGGGGGTATTTCCTTGTTGACTTAAAATCTATTAATAAGAGTCGTTACCATGGGTTTCATCCTTAGTCGCTTCCGTTACACATAATTCGCAAGCTTCATATTGATCAATAGTATCTACAAGAGAAGAATTCGCCCGTCGAAAGAGCTCACGATGAAGAAACATAAGTTGGTAGATGGCTTTCTTTTGTAAATCAATGACGTCTTCAGCTTGGGTGTGGGTATTTGCTGCCATTAATTTCCCCCATAAACACCGCCATGATCCTGTAACAGTTTTGGGGGGATGATGGGGTAGAGAGTCTTTGTGGGGGGGGAACAGAACTTCAAAACACTCATCAAAAATTTTTAATACGGTTGTTTGTTCTAATATGGGATGAAAAATGGGGATCATCTCAGAGAGGGTATAATGAGCGGGTTTGTCGGGAATCACTATTTTGGCTTGGATTGCAAAGTCAGATGGGGATTTTTCTTCCTGGACTTGTTCGTTTGCGAAAGCCGGCAAAGAAATGAAAAATAAAACAGCGATGCAACTGTTGATGATAGATAGAATTGTCATCTTCATATTTCTCCGAAAGGTCTTTTAAATGATTGTTCTCATATTGTCTCATCATCTTTGCTTCTGTCTAGAGGATCTTTTGATCCCTAATTTTCAATTGTTTTTGAAGCATAGATCTTGGATAGTAGATCCAATAAGGTATCGTATTTAAAGCATAAGAATCTTCGAACGTGGCCAAAATGTTGACAAGAATTCATTATCCGTCTCCGAATTTTGAATCTCGCCCTGCAGGGGCTTTGGTAGATATGATTATTCTTCACTATACAGATATGACATCAGCACAAAGTGCTCTCGATCGGTTGTGTGACCCGGAAGCAAAGGTAAGTTCACATTTTCTGATTAGCAAGGAGGGAACTCTCTACCAGCTTGTGGATCCTGTCTACCGGGCATGGCATGCAGGGGAAAGTTCTTGGCAAGGGCGTCAAGATATTAATAGCTACTCTCTAGGCATTGAACTTGATAATCTTGGCCATACATTTGGGCCGGAACCCTTTCCCGAAGCTCAGATAATAACCCTATTAGAATTATTAACAGAATTGACAACGGAGTATGGGATATCCCCGAAAAGTATCTTGGGACATTCTGATATTGCTCCTTTGAGAAAAAGGGATCCAGGGGCTATGTTTCCATGGGCTCTTCTCGGGAAAAGGGGATTTGGGCAGGTTCCTTTACCAACTGCAACAGAGGAACAATTCCCACAGATGACAATAAGCGAAGTTCAGGGAGCCTTGCTTAAAATTGGTTATTTTTGCCCTCAAACCGGGGAATGGGATGAGGATTCTCAAAAAGTTTGTCGGGCCTTTCAGCAACATTTCACACCCTATGAAGTAACAGGGCATCCCACGAACTTAATGTTACAGGTTATAAAAGGGCTGGTTCCCCATGATATTATGACTCGGTAAGGTTTTCGCCAAAACCATTTTCGATTAAATTTATAACCGCACTTAAGGCAGCATTCGCTTCAGGCCCCGTTGCTTTAATGGTTACAACATCCCCCTTACTTGCTGTGAGCAAGAGCAATTCCATTACGGAATCCCCGCAGGCAACTTGAGTGTCCTTTTCTACGGTAATGGCGGCCTTAAATTGCATTGCCGTATTCATCAATTTACCTGCAGCCCGCGCATGAAGGCCAAGTTGATTGATAATCTTAACGGATTGAGAAGAAACACTCATGATTGATCTTAAATTATCCATTTCCTTGCATAATTTGGTCGGCCGTTACGGGGGCCATTACGTTGCCTTCAAGTAAAGTTGAAGCTGCATGAATATATTTACGACCGGCTTCTAATCCTTCAGCGACAGCGTCTTTTAAAGATGTTTCCTCAGGAAGTCGTGCTAGACGAACAAGCATGGGTAAGTTTATTCCCGCAATCACATCAATGGACTTCAACCCGAGGGCTGAAATCGCTAAATTGGACGGGGTTCCCCCAAAAAGATCTGTGAGCAATATGACACCCTTACCCCTATCAACTTCTTCAACGGCCTTTAAAATATTTTCTCGATATTTATCCGTGTTTTCAGTGGGATAAATGCAAATTGCTCGAATATTTTCCCTGGGTCCCACAACATGCTCAATGGCTTCTGCAAATGATTTTGCAAGCTGACCGTGGGTGACAATCACTAGACCAATCATCTTTTCTGTCCTTTCATTTTTATACAACCCTTTCAAATATGGCTGGGTAAGTCCCGATGTTCAATAATAACTCTTTCACCTGCATTGTGAAGCCATTTTGATATTTGTTCTGCTAAAAAAACAGATCGATGCTGCCCGCCTGTACAGCCACAGGCAATTGTGAGATAACTGCGCCCTGTTAAACGAAATCCTTTTAAAGAATGCAGAATAATGGCTTGCAAGGCTTCATATACGGATTGCCAATTTGCGTCTTGGGTCAAAAATTTACCCACTTCTACATCCTTTCCTGTTAAGGCCCGAATGGGTTTTTCATAATAAGGATTAGACAAAAAACGGGCATCAAATACCATATCAGCTTCTCGGGGGAGTCCCCGTCGATAAGAAAAAGAAATCATACGGATTAAGAGCTTAAGGGGCTCTTCCAAACTGAAGTGTTGGCGCAGCATTTGACCAAAAGTGGGCATAGAGAGTTGTGAGGTATCAATGACCAAATCTGCCAAAGATTTTAGCGGGTCAATTAGTTGCCGTTCTTGGGTGATTGCATCGGGGAGAGAAAACTCTCCTATAGGATGACGTCGCCGTGTTTCTGTAAAACGGCGCAGCAGAACATCATCATCGCAATCAAGGTACAAAAGGCGGAATGTAACATTGGCGGTGGCGGAGAGAGATTGGAATAAATCCTGAAAAGGTGTTAAATCAAAACCATAGGATCGGGTATCAATGCCGATGGCTAAGGGATTTTGCCAAGTCCATGAGATCATTTGATCGCATAACTGAGGCAGTAAATTTAAAGGAAGATTATCAATAGCTTTATATCCTAAATCTTCCAACACTTTAAGGGCGGTTGAACGCCCAGCTCCCGACATACCTGTTACAAGGATTATTGTTTGTGGGGTGGATGATTTTATTGACATTGGTCTATGCCTTTAAAGATCTTGCGAACACATTATACGGACATGGACTATGTAGATTCTACGTAAGTATACCCAATTATAAGAGTTGGTGCACGTAAATTTTCGAGAAGGTTCCCCTTCACAGATAGGCAATAATCAACCCAATCTATTGACTTCCTCAGCCTCATATGTGAGATTGCCTGACCATATGCAGAATAAATTCGACGGCATTAAGTAACAAAAAAACCAATGAAAATTAATACGATAAAAACACATGCAATTGAATTCGGCGAGTCGCTTATTGCAATTTTGGATCAGTATATGCCCTCTCTTAACTCAAAAAACATTGTTGCCATAACCTCAAAAATTGTCAGCCTAAGTCAGGGACGAGTTGTACCAAAAAATTCTGTACAAAGCAAATATACACTTATTGCACGCGAAGCGGATGCTTACCTAAAAGAAAATCAAAGTTTATATAATGCTCATCTCACCATCAAAAATAATATATTGATTCCTTCTGCGGGTATTGATGAATCGAATGGAGATGGTATGTATATACTCTACCCTCATAATTGCCAAGAAACTGCAAGACTAATATGGGAGCATTTGCGCGAGAAACATGATGTTACTCATTTGGGTGTTATTATTACAGACAGTCACACAACACCCCTTCGTAAAGGGGTTACAGGTATTGCATTAGGGTGGTGTGGCTTTGAGCCATTATATAGCTATATTGGCAAGCCAGATATTTTTAATGTGCCTCTTCAAGTAACTCAAATCAATATTTTGGATGCCTTGGCTACGGCAGCAGTTTTTATGATGGGAGAAGGAGCAGAGCAAACACCGATAGCTTTGATTAAAGATGTACCGAAAGTCCAGTTTTTAGACCGCCCTCCCTTTGAGCAAGAGGAGAAAATGATTCAAATTTCTCTTGAGGAGGATATTTATGCTCCCCTGTTAAAAAGTGTGGAATGGATTCGAAAATTATAAGGATTGAAAAGGATGGGTCAGCACAAAGCTTTCCTCATCCTTATTTCTTCGTTGAATTTTCAGGAGAGGAAGGACCAGGAGATTTATTATCTTTACTAGAAAATAAGTACTTTCCTAAAAGCGATTCCAAACTTACAGAGGACTGGGTATAGGTTATTCTTTCATTAGGTTTTAAGGTCTTATTCGACCCACCAGGGACGAGGGCAATATACTTTCCCCCCATCATACTTTCACTCATTATTTCTGCAGCCGAATCGGTTGGGAGAGCTAAGCCATTTTGAACAGTCATCACTACCCTTGCTAAGAATGTTTTGGGATCGATGGTGACACTGGTTATACTCCCCACTTTTACACCGCTGATACGAACATCATTTCCGACGGCTAGGCCATCAATACGATCAAATTTTGCAATCAGCGGGTAACCTGTATAAACGCCCCCCTTGCTCGATGTGTAGGCAAAAACTAAAAAAAATGTGGCAATGATTAAAACAATAGCTCCCATGACGGCTTCAATCATATTTGCTTTCATTAGTTATGTCCTTACTTTGTTATAGATTATTCTAAGTGACTTCGTAGCATCCACGCTGCTTTTGAATGGATGTCCATTCTCATGGTTATCATGTCAGCGGTGACGCTATCATTGTTAGTTTCAGCAATATCAAATACTTCTTTTAAGCGACGTACCATCAGCTCATTATCTAGCGCCAACTGTCGCAACATATCTGCAGCATCATAAATATGATGTGTTTCCTCTTTTACTGCAGAAAGACCTGAAAATTCAGAAAAGGAACTGGGTGCCCAGTAGCCTAATATCCGAATCCGTTCTGCAAGGGTGTCGCCCCCTTCAATCAGGTCTTCATACAACTCTTTAAAAAAATTATGAAGAGTGTAAAAGTTAGGACCTGTTACATTCCAATGAAAACTATGGGTTTTTGCATAAAGAATGAAGGTATCTGCAAGAACACGCCTTAATGCTTCTGTGATAACTTTTCTATCTTTCTTTTGCAACCCTATATCCATGATCATTTGACTATCTCCAGGCCAAAAGGCGCAAGTTAGCTGTTTTACTTAGCATACAAAATGAGGAATTAACAAGGGGTTAAAGAAAGAATTATCTATTATTTTCATTAAATTGTGAAAACAGATTTCATAATCTGGGGCTTCCCTATTTTTTTGTGTGGCATGTTGGAAAAACCTTAGCGTATATTCTAGCATAATTTGAAAATTGTTCGGGAGAGTGCATATGGTTGACAAAGAAGTCAGATTTGGATTTGGAAAAAATTGGTCTTCATACTTAACTTTATTGGACGAAAATAGAATTCAGGAAGCCGAAAATTCATTAAAAAAAGCTATGAATCGTACTGATCTTGCCGGATTGCGATTTTTGGATGTTGGATCTGGTAGCGGGTTGTTTAGCCTGGCGGCAAGGCGCTTAGGAGCCTACGTTCATTCTTTTGATTATGATTTGCAATCTGTGGCTTGTACTCAGTCTTTAAAAGATAAATTCTATCCTAAAGATGTCAATTGGATTGTAGAGCAAGGATCCGTTTTGGATAAGAGTTATTTAGAATTATTAGGCCAGTTTGATATTTTGTATTCTTGGGGAGTATTGCATCATACAGGTAACATGATGCAAGCCTTTGAAAATGTAACGTCAATGGTTAAGCCAGATGGATATCTCTTTATTTCAATTTATAATGATCAAGGAGGTGGGAGTCGTCGGTGGACATGGATTAAAAAAACCTATAACGAATCTGGAATTGTGGTTCGATTTCTGCTAACGATTTATACACTTTTCCGACAATGGACATGCACATTTGCAAAGGACTTCTTGAAGTCAGGAAATCCCTTCAAAACATGGCTTAGTTACGCTCAAAATAGGCGGGGAATGTCTGCTTACTATGATTTAATAGATTGGGTTGGTGGTTACCCCTTTGAAGTGGCAAAGCCTGAAGAGGTTTTCGAGTTTTTTAAGGGGAAAAAATTCTCACTTCTTTTCTTGAAGACATGTGCAGGGGGAATTGGTTGCAATGAATATATTTTTCAACAAAAGTTAGATTAGCGTTTTTCTATATTCTCCTTATTTTAAAGGAATATATTACTATTTTCATTTCCTCTTTCCCTAATGGAAAAGAGGAAATAACACCCATTCAACCTCTAAGAACACCCACTGGTTGCCCCGCAGGTATTGCACTTGAGGCATGTTCCATTCCGTACCATGGTAAAATTGCCGCAGTCGCCACAAGCATCTCCTTCATAGCCTTGCAAACGAGCTCGCCGCGCACTATCGATGGATGTGGTTTTGCGATTTCCCACAGCAAAACCGTCTGTTCCTGTTGCGGCTAAGGTTGTTGCTTCCTCATTTCGAAGGGGGAGCACATAAAGATTGTTGGGTCGGTTGTCGGCAATTTCTTGACCCCGTTCCATAACCGTATCTTGAGAGGCTGCAACAGAGGTTTCTTCAGCCAAGGCTACAGGATAACTTGTTGTTTCGCCAATTGTGTCAGGGCGCAAATCCATGTCGCCGATTTGAACATGGGCTAAGTCATGTCGTCCAAGGTATGTAATGGCAAGTTCTCGGAAAATGTAGTCTAAAATAGAAGTTGCCATTTTAATGGTCTGGTTGCCTTCAACCATGCCGGACGGATCAAAGCGTGTAAATGTAAAGGCTTCGACATACTCTTCCAAAGGCACGCCATATTGCAAGCCAATGGAAATGGCCATGGCAAAGTTATGCATCAAAGATCGGAAGGAAGCGCCTTCTTTATGCATATCAATGAAAATTTCTCCAATAGATCCGTCTTCATAGTCGCCCGTTCTCAAATAAATCTTGTGGCCCCCAACGGAAGCTTTTTGAGTATACCCTTTACGACGGTTTGGCAATTTGGTGCGTTGAGAAGCCTGATTGGCTTTCTCAATAATACGTTCCACGATGCGTTCGGCAACGACTTGAGCTTTTTCGGAGTTGGGCATTGAGGCTAGGTCTTCTAGATTCTCATCTTCAAACAACAGGGTGTTGAGAGGCTGAGAAAGCTTTGAACCATCCCGATAAAGAGCATTAGCTTTCAGACACAGTTTCCAGGAAGTTAAATAGGCTTTCTTACAGTCCTCAATGGATGCTGAGTTAGGCATATTAATGGTTTTTGAAATGGCACCAGAGATAAACGGTTGCACGGCAGCCATCATGTGAATATGACTATCAATGGACAAGAAACGCTTTCCTAACTTTCCACACGGGTTTGCGCAATCAAAAACGGGAAGATGCTCGCTCTTCAAATGAGGGGCGCCTTCAACAGTCATTGTTCCACAGCAAAAGTTATTGGCTTCATCAATTTGTTCTTTTGTGAAACCAAGAGCTGTGAGCATATCAAAGTTAAAATCATTCAATTGTTCATCTGTGAACCCCAAAGTGGTTTTGCAAAAATCTTCTCCCAGAGCATATTTATTAAAAGCAAATTTAATGTCAAAAGCACTGGTTAATCCATCAGTTAATTTAGTCAAAATTTCATTCGTAAATCCTTTGGCTTTAAGAATTTCAAAGTTGATGCCGGGGGCATTTTCAAGCGTTCCATGACCGATTGCGTAACGGATGATGTCATCCATTTGTGCGGGTGTATATCCCAAAACGGTCAAGGCTCTTACAACCATTTGGTTGATGATTTTAAAATAGCCACCGCCGGCCAATTTTTTAAATTTGACAATAGCAAAGTCAGGCTCAACGCCGGTCGTATCACAATCCATAACAAGGCCAATGGTTCCTGTGGGGGCAATCACTGTTGTTTGCGCATTGCGATAGCCATATTTTTCTCCCAGCTTAACGGCTTCATCCCATGCTTTTTTGGCAGAATCTGCGAGGCCAGCTAAGGTACAATCTTTCGATTTTAAAGGAACAGGTAGAATGGAGAGACCTTCATATCCCCCTTCTTCTCCATAGGCTGCGAGACGATGATTGCGCATGACGCGAAGCATGGCAGATCGATTAGGCGCGTATCCAGGGAAGCTTCCCAATTCTTTAGCCATTTTAGCAGAAGTGGCATAGGAAATACCGGTAAGAGAGGCCGCCAAAGCCCCTGCAATAGCCCGTCCTTCTTTGCTGTCATAAGGGATACCCAGAGCCATCAAGAGGCCCCCTAAGTTGGCATAGCCAAGGCCGAGGGTGCGGAATTCATATGACCGCAGAGCAATTTCTCGTGACGGAAATTGAGCCATCATGACAGAGATTTCAAGCGCCATAGTCCATAATGTGGTGGCGTGCTCGTACGCTTCAATATTGAAGGTTTTGTCTTTGCAAAATGTAACTAAGTTGAGAGACGCTAAGTTGCAGGCTGTGTCATCAAGGAACATATATTCCGAGCAAGGATTTGACCCATTAATTCGACCGCTTGCTGGGCAGGTATGCCATTCATTAACGACCGTGTCGAATTGCACACCGGGGTCAGCAGATGCCCACGCGGCAAAAGCAATCTTATCCCAAAGATCTTGAGCACGCACCGTTTTGTGGGTGGAGCCATCCGTCCGGCGTTTAAGGTTCCATTCTTTGTCTTTAAGAACGGCATCTAAGAATTCGTTGGTGACGCGTACTGTATTGTTTGAATTTTGACCAGAAACAGTCAAATAGGCTTCTGAATCCCAATCCTTATCAAAAACGGGAAAATTAACTTTTGTATGGCCTTGACTGGCAAGTTGTAACACACGTTGTACGTAGTTTTCGGGGATCATTGCTTTACGCGCTGCGCGAATGGCTTCTTTTAAAGCTGCATTTTTCTTGGGATCTAATCGATCTTCCTTGGCAATCTCAGGGCTTTGACAAGCGGCCATGACAGCGTCAGCATGAAGTTTATTGAGTTTAGATCCGGTAACGAGAGCGGCAACTTTTTGTTCTTCTTGAACTTTCCAATCAACAAACTCTTCCACGTCGGGGTGGTCAATGTCCACGATGACCATTTTTGCTGCGCGTCTTGTTGTCCCACCTGATTTTATGGCGCCGGCTGCACGATCTCCAATGCGCAAGAAACTCATTAAACCTGAAGACTTCCCACCGCCAGAAAGAGGCTCTCCCTTGCCCCGGAGATTGGAAAAATTGGAACCAGTACCCGATCCATACTTAAATAATCGAGCTTCCCGCACCCATATATCCATGATACCGCCTTCATTGACGAGATCGTCGCGAATGCTTTGAATAAAACAGGCATGGGGCTGGGGGTGTTCATAAGCTGTTTGGGATGTAACTAATTTTCCTGTTTTATAGTCCACATAGAAATGTCCTTGAGCCGGACCATCAATACCATAGGCCCAATGGAGGCCTGTATTAAACCATTGAGGAGAATTGGGAGCGGCCATTTGCGCGCAGAGCATGTAACGCATTTCATCAAAGAAAGCCAATGCATCTTCTTCTGCGTCAAAATACCCACCTTTCCAACCCCAATAAGTCCAGGTTCCGGCAAGGCGATCAAAAACTTGACGGGCGGATGCTTCGCTGCCAAAGGTCGTCCCTTCTTTTGGGGCATGACGCCATAACCAACTGGGAACCGTGTTCTCCTCTACAGGCACTGTTTCTTGGGGGATGCCGGCTTTGCGAAAGTATTTTTGCGCCAGAACATCTGAGGCAACTTGCGACCAAGACTCAGGGACTTCAATGTTTTCTTGGCGAAAAACAATGGAGCCATCGGGGTTGCGAATTTCACTACTGGTTTGGCGAAAAGCAATCGATGCGTAAGGTGATTGGCCTGCCGTTGTGAAAAGACGCTGAATTTTCATGAAATTTTCCCCTTTGTGCTACTAAATATAGTTTAATTTTGCGATATGACAACAATATCTTGTGTTAAAGAAACATATTGACTCTGTAAAAAACAGTCTTGTTTTTTATTTTGAATCATGCATCAACGGTCAACCCTGGAAACTTTTTTTTAGGGGCAGAAAAGTGAGGTTTTCTGCCGAATTATATTAACTATTTCCCTGAACGACTGATTATTATAGGAAATTTTTTAAAGACAATTAAGTACATCAAAAAATAGGGAGCAACTTAAAATTAGATACCATTCTATCGTTAGAATTAAATCTCATTAATCTTAAAAATTATCGTTAAAGTAGCCCATCTCTTTTGAGAAACTGTATTCCCAAAAATATTTGGTGTTAAAAGTTCATTTTTCAATGAAGAAATAAATCTCTTATAGTGAGAAAAACGTCGTTAAGCGAACCGCAAGTGCTGAATAGGAAAGATCAATCTTTTTATTAACACTACCGGCAAAGTTCCCAGGAATAAGTCCTCCAGGACCAACACCGACGGGTACGGAATAAGAAATATACTGATTCTTTGAAGCGGGTCGATGAATGTGGTGAACAAAATCAATACTTAATGCATAATTCTTCTTGAAAAGATATTCCATACCGAAACCGAGACCAACACCAATATCATTTTTATTAAGAAGAAATTTATTAACAGTACTATTGCCAGAAATTTGGCGAGACTGGTGGGACCATTTTGTTATGGTGGGTCCTAGAAGGCCATAGACCAAAGTACGGGGGGTAAATTGATAACCCACCTTTAATAAGACATCCGTGTAATGCCGTAAAGTTAGTTCATGTTCAAAGAAAAAAATCTCCCGAATGGGGGAGCGTGAGCGACTTTTGGCTCCTGAATGCCGCCAACTTAATAGCAGGCCGACGTAATAATCTTTTGAAAATGTTTTTCCAATTTCGATACTGGGGGCAACTTGAAAATGCTTTACCGTTTGGGATTGATCACTATCAAAACTATTCAAAGTACCCGTTCCTGCAAGGGGGCGAATTTTGACTTTTGCATCAGCATTTAAATACTCGGCAGCAAGTCCAAATCCTAACCGCCATTGACTAAAAAGAGAAAACGGTGTGGCTTCAGCAGATTTTTGTGAGGAATGTGCTAGAGTGGGTGTACTATAAACTGCCCACGGAATGAGAAGGAAAGAAATCGGGTATATAATTTTTTTCATTTCGGGCACTTCTTACATATTTTTCTTTGGGTCAATATAGGGCCCCAGAAATTAAAATGTCAATTCACTCAATTTCTGGGGCCTCGATTACTTATTAAGGAACTTAAGAGTAAAAAGCTTTAAATTCCTTCACTATTTATACTATTTCTTATCCCCACCGGAAGCGAAATTCGCTTTGGGCAGTTGTTTCTTTGGTGCTACAGCATCAGCTGGTTTGGACTCAGTAGAACTGGCAGAAGCTATGGGAGCGCTTACAGTCGCAGTTGCAACCACTGAAGCCACTGGTTTTGTTTCAACTGAAGCTGGAGCTGCAGGTTCCACAGAAACGGTGGAAGTTGGAACGTCAGTTTTCGCTTCATTGAGCTTACGAATTCCTTCCGCAAGAGCTTCTTTTGCCTTTCTCTCTTGGTCACGCTCATGTTGTGCGACTTCTAAAGCTTCCCTTGCGGCGCGCTCTTTTTGCTCTACAATAATTAACTGTTGTTTTTTATCGGCAAGAGCATTCAAGAGGCTTTGCATAGCATCTTTAGACATTGTATTAACTTGTTGTGCTTGTGCAACTTGTTGCTCAAGAGCTACTCTTTCAGCAAGGATTGTTTCTTTACTTTTTGATGCAGCTGCTAATTGTTGTGATAATTCTTCTATTTTCTTTCCATTATCAAATATTATAGCCTCATAATTTGATATTTCCATTTTCACTTTTGCTTCTAAAGCTGCGAGTTCTTGTTGATGTTTTTGATGTTCAAGTTCATAGGTTCTATCGTTGGCTTCGTTTGCTCTTTCTACTCTTTTTTTAGAGGCAGTTTCTTTGATTGATTTTAATGCCGCCTCTAAATCTTTCTCTCTTTGTGCTTTTCTAATTTCTACAGCTGCTTGAAGGAATATTTGCTTGCTGCCATCATCTAAGGGAGTCTGATCTAATTTAACTTTTTCTTGCTGTACGATAGTTGGTGTATCGGGTCCCTGAGCTCTGAGATGCTTTAACTGGCTGGTTTCTTCATTGCTAATAGGAGTTCCAGGTTGGCTTTGTTCCTGTCGAAGTTGGCTAAGAGGGCCTTTTGAAGGGGTAGTGAATTCAGCGTGCTGTGATGCACAAGAGATTGTGGGAAGCATAATTGTTGTGCAAAGTAAGGTGTAAATTGTTGTTTTGTTCATGTTTTTTTTCCTTATTTATTAATGTGTTATTGTTAATTTTTTGACGATTATGTAATATTTTTTCGACTACCTCCCCCAATAATGAAGAAAGAGATATAATGCTCCCGCACCCGTAGCTAGCGCAAGTGGTATTGATATTCCTAGAGCTATTTTAAATTTTGTATTAAGACTACGCAGGGATGCTTCACGCTCATGAGCTTTGCTTAACACGGGAAGTGTTTCTTGTAAAATTTTCTCACGAGCAAGTTTTTGAGTTTGGTACAACTGAATTTGTCGCATAAGGGCTGCTTTTTGCTTTATTAACTCTGCATTTTGCCCGACAAGTCCTCCAAGAACTTGAGATAAAGGGCCCTCTGTCGCTTGAGTAACCGCTTGTTGTGAAAGAAATGCTTGATTTAATTCAGGTGTGGCTTGCAGTTTTCCTGCTTCTTGCAGTTGTTCATTAATATCGCCTTGGTAATCAGGATCTGAATAAAAAAGAGCCTGGATAACAGTGTTCATTCCATCTTCTGCGGGTTTTGCATCAATCGGCACCACGCGGGAAAGTCCAAGGTCGTCTTGGATTGAAACATCTGCTAGCGTTGCATTGATTTCCCTTTGCAATGTTGCAATTGATTTTACCCGTGGCTTACCTTCTTCCATCTCGCGTGTGCTCAGCAAAGGTTGACGTTCATCTTCTGAGGTATTAATGAGCCGTTCACGCTCTACAGCGCAAGTAGAGGAACAATAAAGACCAATTAATAACAAACACAGGGATACTGCGGTAAAGAGTTTAGAGAATGAGGAAATACGTGAATTAAATTTCTTAGTTGTTTTGGTTGATAACATAATCTTTCCTCATATCTTTTCTATTTTTAATTATTAATTTTTTTATTAGAGGACCTGTAGTGAGTAACTCACTTTATCTTAGGTTGTGGCTAGAATTACGGTAATAAATTTATTATGTCAAGAGGGTTTAAATCCTCTTATTCAAATTCTTCATAAAAAAATTGCTTAATATTTAAAGAAAATTTATTGAATAAGCAATTTGTACAGTCTCTCAACCTTGATTTTAAGGTTTTGCAGGCTCTTTTACGGAGAAGTTGACAGTAACACGTCCTGCTTTATCAAAAACGAGGGTCATGGGTATCTTTTCTTTACCTTGGAAAGACTCTTTTAAGCCCATAAGCATAATATGGAGACCCCCGGGTTTGAGTTCAACTGAGTCTTTACCAATATCAATGGCAGGCACGGGGCGCATTTTTATAATGCCGCCTTCTTCAATATTATTATGCAACTCGACAGTCTCTGCATAATCACACTCAACTTTAATGAGTTTGTCAGGTACACCCCCTTGGTTTGTCATGGTAAGATAAGCCGCTGTGTTGGGTCCTTTAGAGGGGCGAATCCAGCGATGTCCCGTAAGGGTTACATCCCCAATGGAAATGGGGGGGCAAGCTAAGGCCACGGCGGTGAAAAATCCGGCTAAGCAAAAACTGATCCCTAATATTTTCTTTAAGAGCATTTTTATAATCCCGTTTGTTAAGTGTTGGTTGATCCTCATATTAATCTAACCGTGGCCCCCTAAGAATAAAACTGTACGAGTCAGGTGCATGATGGCAGGTGTTAGGATGTCTCGTAGGGGATCTTGTTGTATGCCCCAGTAGGGTTTCAGAACCATGCTGGGAAGAATAATAAGTCCCAGTAAAATGAGAAAACCATAAGGCTCTAGTTTTGCCAAAGCTCGTCCCAATGGTTTTGGCAAAATGCCTATAAGAACGCGTCCACCGTCTAGAGGGGGTAAGGGTAACATGTTAAATATAGCAAGTACAATGTTGAAACGAATGGAGTTTCTTAAAATTTCATTGCCTAAAGTAGCTTCAATATAATTGACGTGAAGGAGCAAGGCAGAAATCCAAGCCAAGATTAAGTTCATCCCCGGACCTGCAGCCGCTACAAGAATTGTACCCAGCCGTTTTGGGTTCAGATAATCAAAATTTACGGGCACGGGTTTGGCGTACCCAAACAAAAATGGCGCGCCGGCTATCAACATGAAGCCCGGTAAAACGATGGTGCCAAAGGGATCAATATGTTTGAAAGGATTTAAAGTGACCCTTCCCAGTCTTGTGGCAGTATAATCGCCAAATAATCGTGCAACAAAACCATGGGCGGCTTCGTGACACGTAATAGCGATGATTAATGCTACGAGAAAGGCGATTGTTTCTAAACCTGCTTGGGATGCCATTTACGTCTGTTTCCTTTCTAATAAAGGTTGTAATCCTTCTAAGTTTAAATTTTGCTCGAGTTTGTATAATACTTCTGCTTCAGATTCAAAGGAATTTTGCGGCATGTTTAAAAAGCTTCGATTGAGGCGATTTTGGGATTCCGCTTTCAAGGGAGATGTTTGAGCGGCGACTTCAATCATTTCTTCAAGGATGCCACTGCAATGCAACACAGCATCACACCCAGCGTCTAGGGAGTTGCGGGCTCTTTTCCCAAGGTTGCCCTCGAGGGCTTTCATAGTTATACAATCGCTGATTAAAAAGCCAGAGAAACCAATATGTCCTCGAATAACACTCTCAATAACAAGGGAAGATTGTGTTGCAGGGACGGCAGAGTCAATTTCGCTATAAACAACGTGAGCTGTCATGGCCCACGGAAGAGTGTCTGACTGCCTTTTGAAGTGTTGGCAAACTTGACGAAAGGCTTCAAAGTCCGTAGCGGCAAGATGGTCCAAAGATGCTGAGACAACGGGTAATTTATCGTGACTGTCCACGGTGGCATGGCCGTGCCCCGGAATATGCTTAATAACCGGAATGACTCCTGATTCTTGGAAACCCCGAATGGATTGAAGGGCTAATGTTGCGACAATATCAGGGTGATGACTAAAAGACCGATTTCCAATAATAGGGTGGGTCATTTCCTGAAGGACATCAACCACAGGAGCGCAGTTAACATTGATTCCCAAACGGGCAAGTTCAAGCCCTATAAGCCACGCGTTTGCCTTGGTGCACCAACTTGCCTTTTCCGGATCTTCCTCAGCCATAATGCCAAATGTTCCCGCAGGGGGGGCTGCCCTCCAGTTGGGAGGTGTCAATCGGGCTACCCGGCCCCCTTCTTGATCAATAAGAATAGGGGCATCGGGTCGGTTGATGGATTGGCGTAAATGATAAACAAGTTCTTGTATTTGTTCTACGGACTCACAATTACGGGCAAAAAGAATGAAACCTAACGGATTTGTCCTTTGGAAAAAAGCTTTTTCCTCAGGGAGAAGGCGGGTTGTTTGACAACCAAAAATTACAGCCTTTGGGTTAGACATTTATCTCTTCTTTCCTCACATCTTTAGACAAAGTGTATCTCCAATGGCAGATTATTCACTACTCATTTGCAGGACTCATAACCCGACATCCAATTTTTTCTGCCCGTAATTTTTTACAAAATTTCGCAGCAGCATCCTGAGTGGGAAAAGATCCAACAAGCAAGCGATGTGTTGAACCTTTGTCGGCACCTAAGTTCAGTCTTTGTACTTTCCAGGGTTTGTTTTGAAATAGAGATGCGTGTGTTTTACGCAAGCGCTTCATTTCTTGTTCCGCCATAGTGCGAGAGGGGAGAGATGCAATTTGAACTTTGTGCTTTTGCGAACCCATCGGAACGGATTTAGCGTTTTTTTCGTCTCGCTTTTGCGCATCACGCTTTTCTGAAGCGCCAACATTTTTAGCAATGAGCTGGTCCAGCTCATTGCGCTCGTCCTGCGCGATGCTTACTTCACTCTCTTTTTCCGTATCTTGAGTCGGTTTGATTTCCTCCGCAGGTTTAATTTCCTCAACCGTTGTAAGACGTTGGGGGACGAGAGGATTCGAGGTGTCTTTCAACGGAATTTTGGGTGGAGTATCCCCAGGCGCAGTGGGCGCAGTAGGTCCATAAGGGGACGGAGGTATAGTGGCCGTTGGATAAGGTGTTTGTCCCGGCAAGGGTTGAGGTTGAGGATAGAGCGCTTGTGGGGGTACGGTGTAATGTTGAGGTTGCCCTTGTTGCTGCATTCCGGGGTTTGTTGTGGGATGGGCAGGTTGGTCTTGTGGTTGGGGCGCATACCCTTGTTGAGGAGGGGTATAGCCAGGTTGTTGAGGTGGATAGGCTTGGTGTTGGGGATAGGGGTGTTGCTGGGGCGCATTCATAGGCGGAGCTGCCATCAGAGGTGCCGGCATAGAAGGGGGATTCTGCTGAGGGGCATTCATAAGAGGTCCTACTGGAGTGGGCGCTGCCATAGGGGGTGGGGCTGCCATAGGCTGTTCCGGTGGAGGCAACAACCGTTCAATCGGTTGAGGTGCGTCTTGACTCAAGCGACCATAAATTAACTTATCTTGATGGGGAATCATCATTCCGCCGGGATTTTCTGGACGTACTTTAAAGGGGGCTGTATCTGCAGGAATAATTGGGGGAGTATTTGAATTTTCGCCGGCAGCCCATTGAAAAAGAAACCAGAGGAGAGTACTGGCAACAACCAAAATGACGATGGCTAGAATAAAAGGAGCGGGAGATTGGCGCTCTGTCCATTCATCTTCTCCCTTGCTTTCTGAGTCTAAATTGCCCCAAAAAGACAGTTTTTTGATGTTTTGTGTGTCTGCTTGTCGACGATGATAAGGTGATTCCCTATTTTCATGGGCATAAGAATCGGACGACATTCTCAATTTTACATCATCCTCTCTTATTGAAGATGCTGGGGATTGAGAGGAAAATCTGGCTTTGAACTGGGACATTTAACGCATCTCCTCAAGGGGGGTAATGCCAAATAACTCTAGACCTGACGCAATAACAATAGCGGCTCCTTTTACCAGGGCTAATCTTGCAGCTGTTATTGCAGGATTCTCGGGGTCGATGAAACGCAAATGAGTTTGATCCTTACCTTTGTTCCACAATGCATGAAAGGCTGACGCCACATCATGTAAAAAATAGGCAATTCGGTGAGGTTCCCGAACCATTGCAGCAACTTCAACTTGTTTTGGCCAATTCGCTAATAGCTTCATCATCTCTAACTCTGACGCATCGGTCAAGAGAGAGACGTTTATTTTTGATAAATCTTTAAAGGTGGCGGGAAAAAGGCTTAATCCATGCCGGAGTACGGAATATACACGGGCATGGGCATATTGAACATAAAACACTGGGTTGTCTCGGGTTTGCTCGACAACTTTTGCAAAGTCAAAATCAATTGCCATATCGTGGCGACGGGTGAGCATGATGAACCGAGTTACATCTTTTCCAACTCGATCGATGACATCTTTGACTTTAATAAAAGTCCCAGCTCGCTTTGACATTTTAAGGGGGACGCCATTTTCTAAGAAATTGACCATTTGGCAACTTTTCACTTCCACGTAACCTTGTCCAGCTGTAACAGCTGTCGTTGCGGCTTGTATGCGTTTTAAATAGCCACCATGATCGGCACCAAGCACATCAATCATCTGATTATAACCGCGACGAAATTTATCCATATGATAACCAATGTCGCTGGCAAAATAAGTCCAAGTTCCGTCAGATTTCTTTAAAGGCCGGTCCACGTCATCCCCATAGGCTGTTGCGCGAAACAAGGTTTGGGGGCGGGGCTCCCAATCTTCGACATTATGACCTTTGGGAGCCTCTAAAACACCAACATAGAGATCACCTTTATCTTCGAGAACTTGTAAGGCTTCTTCAACGCGACCCCCTTCAACAAGTTTTTTTTCTGAGGTGAATACATCCATATAGACACCTAAATCTTCTAAGTCCTTGCGAATGAGGTTCATCATCGCTTCTACAGTGTACTGACGAATTTTCTCAATCCATACGGATTCAGGTTGATTAATCCATTGGTCACCTTTTTCCGTTGCCAGAGATTTCGCTACGGGAACCAAATAATCAGCTGCGTACATTCCCTCCTTAAAATCTCCGTCTTCAATGGGATGACCCAAGGCTTCTCGATAGCGGATATATACAGAGCGAGCAAGAGCATCAATTTGCCCTCCTGCATCATTAATGTAATATTCACGACAGACATCATATCCTACTTTTGCAAGAAGGGCCGCAATAGCATCTCCCAGAATAGCATTTCGTCCATGACCTGTGTGCAAGGGGCCTGTGGGGTTGGCGGAGACATACTCAACATTTATTTTTTGGTTGGCACCCAACGTGCTACTCCCATAGGCAGGGCCAAGCTTCAAAATATCCAGAAGTTGACGTTGCCAAAATTCGGGCGTTAATGTCATGTTGATGAACCCGGGGCCGGCAATCTCTACCTGCATGACATCTGGTAATAAACGGAAAGATTTTGCCAGGATATCAGCAAGCTCTCTCGGGTTTTTGCCGGCAGGTTTTGCCAAAATCATAGCCGCATTTATCGCCATATCCCCGTGGGTAATATCTTTAGGAGAATCAACGGTAATGCGCGATAAGTCCATGCCATCGGGCAAAATTCCCTCATGAATGAGGTTTTGAATAACTGTTAAAACAGCTTCTTTAAAAAAATGAAAAACATTCATTGTGATTGTTGCGCTCTCGATTGTTCTACCCATTTCAATATCACGAAACATCTCAATTGACCAGAAATTATACGGAATGAATTTCAGGTGAATTTTTTAGGAGTAGGGGCTGAATGCTGATGAGAATATTTAAGAAAGGTATCAAATTTAATATTAAGCTTGGAGGCCGGGACCGGAATCGAACCGACGTACAAGGATTTGCAATCCTCTGCATGACCACTCTGCCACCCGGCCAAGCTTAATGTTAAGCGTGAACAATCGTTTATTAACTCAATCAACGCTAGTTCATGAAGCCTTTTTCTCGTATAGTACTCTTATAACCCTTTCGTCAAGAAGAGATGATATGCCGCCATCAGAAAGATTATTAAAAGATAGGGCTCACCCTCGGTTGAATATGATTAATTGTCAATTACGTCCCAATGGGGTGGGTGAGTCGCGTTTGATCCAAGCTTTTGAGACTGTTCCTCGTGAAGCTTTTGTGCCGCCAGTGATTCAGTCAATCGTTTATGCAGATGCTGACTTACCATTAATGCCAGATTCACCGACGAAGAGATGGCTTATTGCGCCCCAAACACTCGGAAAATTGTTACAGCTTGCTAAAATATTGCCCACAGATAAAGTCTTAATTATTGGGTGTGGAACGGGTTATAGTGTTGCCTTGGTGGCTCAGCTAGCTGCGCATGTCATTGGCGTTGAGTGCGATGAGGGTTTAGCCTATGTGGCTCGCGCTTATGCAGCAGAGCAAGAAATTTTTAATACGCAAGTTGTTTCAGGGACATTAAGTGTAGGTTATGCAAAGGGGGCCCCCTATGATGTTATTATTATTGAGGGTGCAGTTGATGAAATCCCCATGGTTTTAATAAATCAATTATCCTCTCATCAGGGGCGTCTTGTTGCCGTGGTTAAAGGCCAAACGGAGAGAGGACAGCTTGCATTTGGTCAGGGTATTTTGATCACACGTAAAGAAGATCAGTTAGAGCGCGTCGCAGAATTTGATGCGAGTTGTCCTTTGTTGCCTGAGTTTGATCATAAGGAAACATTTAAATTATGATGACAAATGATTTCTCCGTTGAAACGGTAACAGTCCTTCAACTTAGAGATCTCCTATTATCGGTGAATCCCCCTATTGTTCTCGATGTTCGTGAAAAGCATGAGGTTGCCGTGTGTGCTTTACCAACTTTTGTTCATATTCCTTTGGGAGATCTTGTTCGAGAGTGGCATCAACTTCCTAAGGGGGCGACTATTGTAACTTTATGTCATCATGGATACCGTAGCTTAAAAGCTGCACTTTTTTTGAAAAGTTTAGGTTTTGAGTGTGTCGCCAACATTCAAGGGGGTATTCAGGCATGGGCAGAACAAATTGATCTCGATATGCCACAATACTAATTTAGTGTGTTTTTCTTGCAACATAAGAAGGGAATCGTTTGAATATTCTTAAGGCATAACTTGTGTCAAACGTAATATTTCTCTATGAAATTAGGGCAAAAATAAATTAAGAATATTCATGTAAAATTTTTTTAATTTTTTGGGAACTCTTAACCATCTGTTAACAATATTCATTCGAAACTTTTAATATAAACGGGGAAAAAGTTCCAAGGTTGGAGCGCCCAAATCAAGAAAGTTTGGAGGTTTTGATGTTGTTGAGTATGGGTCAGAAAAAGTGCAATGCAACGAAGAAGAGGATTGAAACAATGAAAAGTCAACATTCCAAGGCACTCTGGAGTTTAAGATTGGGAATTTTGGGATTAGCCCTATCTGCTTCACCATTATTAATAGATGTAAGTTTGGCTGGTGAGACTGCAAATGCAAAAACACCAGCTTCAAATAAGAACCAGAATAATATTTCTGCCGTTAAAAAGGATGACGAAAATCCTTATAAAGTTGATAAAATTGCCGCGGCTCGCAAGCCTGAGGGAAGAGTTACAGTACACAACGTTGAATCTGCCTTAGAAGCAGCGTATCGAAACAATACTGAGCTTAAAGAACTCCAAGCTCAAGTTCGCTCAAAAGATGAAGGTGTTCCTCAAGCTTTAGCTGGATGGCGTCCGACAGTCTATGCAAATGCAAGTATCGGTAAGGAAAAGGATATTTACTCTGGCAGTAAAAAAGAGACGGGAGATAATGGGAATACCCTTACGCGAAGTGGCGACACTTATTCAACAGCAGAAGCGGACATAACTTTGCAACAGAACTTATTCAATGGTGGTCAAACCGTTGCGAAGACTTGTCAGGCTGAAAATTTGGTTCAAGCCGCTCGATCTCAATTAGCTGATAAAGAACGAGAAATTTTATTTGCTTCTGTACAGGCTTATTTTGCGGTTATCGCAAGAACAGCCGAATTAGAATACAGGCGCAGTAACGAGAAATCCTTAAAAGCAACTCTTGATGCCACTAGAGCTAAGTATGATGTTGGTGAAGAGACCCGGACAAGTATCGCCCAAGCTGAAGCAAGTTTAGCACAAGGAACGGCCGAACGTGAAGCCTCAGAGGCGACTTTGTTGTCAGCTGAGGCAACATTTGAGAGAGTAACGGGAGCTCGTCCTGGCAAGCTTACTAAGCCAGCTGAGCCTGCAATTCTTCCCCAGGGATTGAAAGAAGCTATAGAGATTGCGAAGAAAAATAACCCAGCAATTTTAGCAGCTATCTATCAAGAAAAAGCTGATCGAAGTGCAATCAAAGTTAGCGATGCTGATTTATTACCGAAAATAGATCTTAATGGATCTATCGGTCGCTCGACCACAATTGATCGATACAATTTTCAATCTGTACCGACACAAACGCACGATTTTCAAACGACCGAAAAAGTCTCTGTTAACTTGAGAGTTCCCCTTTATGAAGGTGGTGCTTTTAGAGGAAGAACCCGCGAACTTCGCGAAGTTGCGGAACAGTCGCGAATTAAAATTGAAACAAAACGTCGAGAAATCATTCAGGATCTCGTGACAGCTTGGGAAACCTATTTGGCAGCGAAAGCGAACGTTAAGAGCTATAAAACGCAAGTTCAGTCAGACCAAGTCAGTCTTGAGGGGACACGTCAAGAAATGTTGGTAGGTTCAAAAATTCTTTTGGATGTATTGAATGCTCAACGAGAATTGGTGTCAGCTCAATTAAGACTTGTTCAAGCTGAACAAAGCTATCATGAGAATGCTTATAAAGTACTAGCTATCATGGGACGTTTAACAGCTATGGATATGAAGCTAAAAGTAAAACGCTATGACCCGCAAGTGCACTATCAGGATGTGCGCAACAGCTGGTAAGATAAGAAAATTTTCCTCGGGAAATTTCTTTTCTCGTAAGCTATCATTTATCAATGAACCTACCTTACAATTTGTATTTGTGAGGTAGGTTTTTTTCTTGTATAAATATTCAAAAAATAGTTTGTACCTCTTAGTAGAGGTGTTATGTCTTCACTTATCTAAGTCCCTGCAGAAATGCCAATGGGATGGGCAACTGAAAAGAGAACATTTATTATGGGCTTTTTTCTTGTAAATACGGTTCTTATTTATTAAAAAGACATGCGACTAAAATCTAGTTCTGGAATATTCTGTATCGTTCGGTGTAGACTATTTTTATATTATAATGATTTTTACCAGA
Source organism: Alphaproteobacteria bacterium (assembly GCA_016870095.1). Classification (NCBI taxonomy): domain Bacteria; kingdom Pseudomonadati; phylum Pseudomonadota; class Alphaproteobacteria; species Alphaproteobacteria bacterium. The sequence continues at coordinate 55,299 of VGCI01000007.1, forward strand.
GGAAAGAGTAATGACGCCGAAGCGCGACCATGAAGATGAGATGTCGATGGAGGAAATCCTAGCCTCAATCCGTAAATTTGTTACGGATAATCCTCCTGAAGATTCTAACAAACAAAAATGTTATAAGAGAGATTTGTCACAGTCTGTTGTCCCTCCGGCTACAGACCTTCCTCATTCTCATAATACATCAGCGATTCAAGCCGAGAGAGAAGTTCGTCCGCAGGTTGCGACCGTGACAAAAGACAGTTTTACGCCTCCTATCTTTGATCTTCAAAATGAGACGCGTTCTCATGCGTCTCAAGTCAATCACCAACATCAGGGAGCGGTGCCTCTCTATGATCATGATATTTTGGAATTGAAAAGTCCCCTATCATCTGGACATTCCCCCCAGCAGACCTCGCAACATCAGAGTGCATGGACGCCTCCTTCTCGAACACAATTGGGTAAGAAAGTTCTTGAAGAGTCTATTATGACTTTGACCAACCCTATTGACACTAAAAAGGCGGAAAAATCTCTGCGTTCTCCCTTAAAGGGATCTTATTCTATAGAAGGTGAAGAAACATTGGGATCTACGCAAGTGATGGCAGCTTCAGCAAGCTCTTTAATGCGTTTGGCCCAAGCTTCAAAGTCTATTCCCAAGAAATCACCTAGTTTAGCAGATCAGCGGAATGTGACGCTTGATCAGTTGATTCAAGATTTAATTCGGCCAATGATTAAGCAATGGATTGATACCCATCTTCCTTCACTTGTTGAAGAGATGGTGGCAAAAGAAATCAAGCGAATTACAAAACACCTGGGATAAACCTATCCCTTTCAAAAATCGACTTTCCTCAAAAACCTTACGGTTTATCTATTGAGGCACGCTTCTTTCAAGATTATTGTAGTTTTCATTACTGTCCTATTCGTTACTTGTAATAAGTGAGAAAAATTACGTATGAGAGTGTGAAGAAGTTTTAAAAAATATCTTTTTATGGTTCGAGCTTTGCAGACGGTATATTACTAGGGAGGTCTGTGGGATTTATTGTTACACAGAGTAGCCCTAATAATAGGATGAGGATAGGATACATTATTGTTTCTCCTTAGAATTTATATTATTTTTCTTCATTTCAACTATAGGTTATGCGTCATTTAGTCCCATCTTCGCTACAATTTGTCGGTTAGGTATTTGTTCTATAGGCTCTTCAGAATCAAATTCGGGTGTCATAATACCTGTTTTATTCTTTCGATAAAGGGATGACACATATCGCATGTTTATAAGATTATCTTCTCCGTAAGCATACTGGAGGGTAAGAATGAGTACTACGAAAACCACTTCTAGACAGGCTCTTTTGCGAGTGGGTATCATGGATCCCTCCTTTACAATTCTTAATATTTTTCCTATATTTCCACTCTAGATTAAAATAAGGAGAGTGTTTTATCCGGAAAATCAGCGTAAGTATCTTACCTACGTACAGTTTACGTATAGTGTTTTGGTCTCTACACGGGGATGTTAGATCGTATGTTTCGTAAACATTACGTGATCAGCTTTAAAAAGCTGATAGCAAATAAAAATAAGTCTTACCCGCGCCATTGGGCGACATTGACGATGATATAGAACCCGACTACTACTATTATTGGATAGGTAGTGAATAAGACTTGGTAAGGATTAAAAGAAGAAAGAAATTTCGGGACTTTTAAAATGAGCTAATAGGAAAAACAATGGAAACCAACAATATTTTAATTCCTCCTTACGACGATCGTTTGCTCACGATAAATGGGATTAAATTTACCCATCGAGAAATAGATGTCATTACCTTCATTTTTCATACAAGAGGTTCAAGCAAAATTGCCTCCCTCTTATCAATTTCAACACGAACTGTTGAGACGCATACAGCAAATGTCATGCGGAAAATGGATACGAATTCGCGGGAAGGTATCATTGACTTTCTCGAGAAGCACAACCATATTAATCTCATTAAAAAGCATTATAGAATTCTTCTTCTGCAATTTAATTTTTACCGCGTTTTGAGAGAAGTTAATCTCTTAATCAAAGACAAGGGCATACATTGTTATCTTGTATGTGATTCCCAACAACATTCTCAAAGTCTCTTTATCAAAAGTCTTAAAACGCATCTTAACTTATGTGGAATTAATGTCAGTTTAATAGAACAAGGGGACGTACATCATCAAAATTCTTTCCTAAATTTAGGGAATTCATCTTCTAATGATCGTCTCATTTATGTTTTTTCTCCAGGATTTGTTACAAGCTTACCAAAGGAAGATGACGAGCAAATCTGTGCGGTTAATAAAATGCTCCCTTCCCATTTTGTAAACTCAGGAAATGTTACGTATGTATTTTATAATGCGAACGTACCTTCTACGTTTAGCCCTAGCCTGAAAACAAAATCAATATTCTTTGAGTCCCGAAATACGTACTACTTGTACTTTTTCAATTTACTTAAAAAACTTATTTCCCAAGTTGATCTCTCCCTCATTGTTTCAAAGTTTGACTGTAGGCAGGAATTACACTCAGAAATTGCTGAAAAAGAGACGATAATCAAAGATAACTCTTTCAAAAGTCAGCGTTCCTTTCTTTCAATCGCAAAAAAAGAAATTACAAAGTTAATATCAATCTCGACAATAGTGCTGGTCTCTTTGGGCGTGGGATTATATGTCACCAACTACGACATAGGGATTGGGCTGGCAAAAGCAGAAAGCAAAATCAACCGCTCCATTCGTTCAGATCTGATAGTGCCTTCAGAAAATACATATTTGGCTCGCCCGCAAATCATGAAAAAAATTGAAGAAGGTCTTAAAGGTAATGATGGCATACAAGTTGTTGCTATTGTGGGCATTGGTGGTGCTGGTAAGTCAACAATTGCTCGACGGTTTGCGCTTCAGCAAAAAAATAAAGTTGTTTGGGAAATTAGCGCATCTACCAGAGAAAGCTTAATGGCGTCTTTTGAGAGTCTTGCTTATACTTTATGTACATCAGAGCAAGAACGTAAGGTACTCCAAGCCCTACAGAATATAAAAAATAACGTTGAGAAGGATGAAAAAATCATCTCCTTTGTTAAAGAGAAATTGAAGGCATCTTCAAATTGGTTTCTCATTTATGATAATGTAGAAAGATTTACCGATATTCAAAAATTTTTCCCGTATGATAGCAATGTTTGGGGCAATGGAAAAATTATTGTTACCACCAGTAATGGCAATACAAAAAACAATAATTTAATCAATAACTTCATCTATATTGGCGAGTTATCCCCCAAAGAAAAACTTAACTTATTTATTAAGATTATGTGTACGGAAAAAAACCAAAAATTTACCCCCGCTCAAGAGGAAGAAGCTAACAAGTTTTTAAATGAAATTCCTCCCTTTCCTTTGGATGTCTCCATTGCAGGATACTACTTAAAATCGACAAACATTTCTTATGAAAAGTATTTGAAAAGATTGAACGAAGATAATAAGGATTTTCAAAATATTCAAGCGGATGTGGTTAAAGAAGCGAGTGGCTATACCAAAACACGCAATAATATAATTACATTGTCTGCCATCCAACTTATAGATACTCATAAGGATTTTCGAGATCTTTTGGTATATAGTAGTTTGCTTGATTATAGGAACATTCCTAATGCCCTGCTTTCAACGTTGAAAGGTGATACAGTCGTTGACAACTTTATTTACAATCTAAAAAAATACTCTTTGATTACAACTGAATCTTTTGATAATTCCCATTCAACCTTTTCCTTACACAAAAATGCGCAAGAAATAATTTTAGCGTACCTATCAAAATCACTAGAATTAACACCGCAAAGTTCTCTCATACAGACCATAAGTAATAATTTGGAAACCTATATGGTCAAAGCAATTGATAAAGAAGACTTTTCCAGAATGAAGCTTCTTGTGCCGCATTGTGAGGCTTTTTTGAATCGGGACGATTTGCTAAATCCGGAGACTAAAAGTTCAATTGGAGGTGCTTTAGGATGCATATACTATTATTTACGGCACAACGTCAAAGCCAAAAAGCTGTTGGAAAGAAACCTTGAAAATCTCACTCAGATTTATGGTGAGAATCATGAAAAAAAGGCTCTTCTTTTAATTTATTTAGGAAATTTCTATCGTTCAGTGGGTGACTATAGTAAAGCCAAAGCTTTGCTAACACAAAGTCTTGATATTTATTCTAAACATCCTAATTATCTTCGCAGTGCACGCGTTTTAGGATATTTAGGCTCAGTTTATCGCGATTTGGGGGATTATAAAGTTTCGAAGGATCTCTTGGAACAGAGTTTAAATATTTATAAAAAGCATGCTCCTGAAGAAATTGGGCATGCTTGGATTCTTGCTAAGCTGGGAAGTGTTTATACTATTCTTGGCGATTATGAAAAAGCAAAGGTATTATTGGAAGATAGCTTGAATATTTACAAAATACAGTCGGATGACTACGTCGGGGTTTCTTGGGTTTTGGGTTATTTAGGAAATTTGTATGTGTTGCTGGGAGATTATGAAAAAGCTGAAAGTCTTTTAAAACAAAGTCAATTAATTTATCGAAAATATTTTGCTGAGGATCATGTCTTTGTAGGGGCGGATTTAGCTTCCTTGGGGAAAGTTTACATTCAAACAGGCGATTACCAAAAAGCCAAAAAGCTCTTGAAAAAAAGTCTAGCCATTTTCGAAATGAATTTTGGTAAAAAGCATGTAGATACGGCTCACGTTATGCGCCTTTTAGGAGAGGCCTACTGTTTGGAAGGGGATATGGATGTTGCTGAAGATTGGCTAAACAAAGCGTTACTCATATACCAGCAAAGAGACTATCCCGAAGGATACATATGTTTGGAAAATTTAGCTGATCTTTATTTGAAAAAAGCAAACCAAGCCAACAGTGAGTCTGATCATAAACAAGAACAAATTTTTAAAAATCAGAGCGTCGAGTATTTAAATCAAGCCTTGAGAATTGTCAAAAATTCTTTTCAGGAAAATTCACCTCACATACAACGTATCAATACGAAATTGAAAACGTTGACCACTTAGTTAAACTTTTCCGGTCATAATTTTCGCGAATATAAAAAGGATCGAGATTTCATAAAAAGAACCGGGCGACCACCAGAATTGAAATAATCACCAGAAAGCGCCTTTTTTTGTGTGCAAAACTTTCCCATAATTTTTGGGTAGTAAAGTAATCTTAGGGTGAAATTTCCCATATTTTCCCATAGTTTGAATTTGTGGGTTGTGTACCAATTCCTACAGTAATTCAGGACAGAATCGTGTTTGTTGTGGCTTTCACACGTTAAAATCATTTCGAGAATGTAAAACGGCGTTAAAGCAATGTAATCTGCCCAAACAGTCAAGGCCCCCCAAAATAAGCATCGCAAAATCGATAAGTTTGTATCTCGCTGCAAGAGAGTGATTGGCAATCCAAAAGATATTAAGGGGCGGCGATAGGGATACAAAAAATATATAAAGAAAAAAATACTTGCTCCTGAGGCTACATAATGGCTCCAAAATGGTGATATAATACCTAATGCTAATATACTGCCGACGTCCGTTACAAGGCATATTGTCGCAATTGTTTTCAGATAAGCGGGTGTGCTGAATCCAAATATATGAAGAATTCCATAGAACATGAAAATGGAAATTGTTGAAAAACTGAGGCTGAAGAGCCAGCTTACAGAATATTCAAGGTCTAGACATAAGTGGGCAACGATTGCGAGCTCAGCAAAATACACGGCATAGCAAACAATGGTAAAGAGGTTAGTATTGATCCACAATTTTGAAGACGTATTTGGTTTGGGAATCATGCTCACAATTGTGCTGAAGTATAATAATCCTGTGAAAGAGAACAGCTGATCGCATAAGTCATTGATGTCTAGGAATAAGCACCCGAGCCAGGTGCCCAACAGGGGGAAAACAAACCACCCACTGACTGTTTCAAGATGGGGAAACAACGGCACTAACCACCGAAAACTTAGGCATATACCCGGCGTTTTCATGGGATCTTGCGCTAAAACTTGTAAAAGAATTTGGTTCATTAGCCAACTCTTTTGCGTTGCAACTCACCCTCATTCTATTACATATTAAATTCTGTTTGTATACATAAATATGTGGCTGAAAAAAAAGGAATATTTTGGGTTACTTCCTTCCCACTATTATTGCCTTTCTTTTCTTTTGGTATCGCTTTAAAACAATCAATTGAACGGTCAAAAGTTTAATTTGCGCGGACAATAGAGTCTTGTAAAGAAACGTCTTCCCCTCGCTTTAAGTGTAGATAAAGAAGAAGAGGCGCTGCTAAGCAAATAGAAGAGAATGATCCAATGATAATTCCGATAATGATGGGTAGGGTAAAAGTTGAAATGACCTTGCCGCCCCAAAAATATAGGGCTAAAAGGGCAAGCAGTGTGGTGGAAGCTGTCAGAAGGGTACGAGTAAGAGTCTCGTTAAGACTTTTATTGACGAGTTCTCCCAAATTCATCTTTTTGTATTTACGGATATTTTCTCTAATACGATCAAAAATGACGATGGTATCATTGATTGAGTAGCCGGCCGTAATCAATATGGCGATAACAGCATTCTCATTAAATTCTAAAGGAAAGACTGAGAAAAGGCCTAAAATAGCGATACAGTCGTGCATTAATGCCATGATTGCACAAGCTGCAAATTGCCATTCAAACCGCACAGCAATATAAAGGAGCATAGCAAGGAGAGCAAAACCAATGGCATATAAAGCATTTCGGATGAGTTCACCTCCAACTTTGGGACCAATGGTTTCTACACGTCGATAATCAACCCCCGCACCCAGTACACTTTTTATTTTTCCTAAGGTTTCTGCTTGAACAGTAGAATCTTCCTTGCCCTTTTCATCATGCCTTTCTAAACGAATGAGTAAGGTATTATCTTTCCCAAAGTCTTGCAAGGAAACTTCGCCCAATCCCAGTTTCTCAATTTTTGTTCGTAGCTCAGGAACATTTGGTTTTTCAGGCAGACGGACTTCAAGAATATACCCACCGCGAAAATCGATGCCATAATTGAGTCCCTTAAAACCAAAGCTTAAGACGGATATGATAATAACGGCCAAAGAGAGTGTGAAGGTAACGTAACGAAATCCAACAAAGTCTATCTTTGTATTATATGGTATGAGACGAATTGACATAGTAGTAAGGCCTCTTTAAATGGGCAGTGAAGTGACAGTTCCGCGTCGACGCAGCCAAGTCACGATAATAAGACGAGTAAGGGACAGAGACGTGAAAAGCGAGATCACGATTCCCAAAGCCAAAGTCACGGCAAATCCACGGATAGGTCCTGTTCCAAATTCAAATAGAACAGCCGCCCCAATAAGTGTGGTGAGATTTGAGTCTACAATGGTTGTTATCGCGCGTGTATATCCAGCTTCAACGGCGGCAACAGGACGCAACCCATTGCGTAGCTCTTCTTTAATACGTTCATAAATGAGTACGTTTGCATCAACTGCCATACCAATGGTGAGGGCGATACCTGCAATTCCTGGCAGAGTTAATGTCGCTTGTAATAAGGACAGTGCTGCAAACAAGAAGATTAAGTTAAACCCTAAGGCAATATCAGCGTACAAACCAAATAGGGAGTAATTGGCAATCATAAAGATCGCAACAAAAATGAAGGCTAATACTGTTGCCAATTGACCGTCTCGAATCGAGTCTGCTCCCATACTTGGACCAACGGTACGCTCCTCAATAACATTTAAGGGGGCAGGCAGAGCGCCTGCTCTTAAAAGTAGAGACAGTTCGTGAGTTTCTTGTGTGGTAAAGTTTCCGCTGATAATGCCTTCGCCATTGGGAATCAGGCTACGGAACACGGGAGCACTAATGACCTTGTCATCCAGTACTATAGCGAACCGTCTGCCGATATTGTTGCCTGATAGGTCTGCAAATTTTCGGGCTCCTATCGCATTAAATTTTAAACTAACAGCAGGCGTTCCCCCATCACGTTCAAAAGTAGCTTGAGCATCGATTAAATTATCTCCACTGATACCGACTTGCTTTTTTATCACGATGAAACTTGCTCTCGCCGACTTATCTTCTAGTTTTAATATTTCTGATCCTGGGGACACATTGGCTCTCGGTTGGCCGCTGGGTGATATATCTATAGGACCAGCTTCCTCATCAACCATGCGGAATGTCATCTTGGCTGTACGCCCAATCAAACGCTTTACTTCAGCAGGATCTTCAACGCCGGGAAGTTGAACTATGATGCGGTCATTTCCCTGGCGTTGTAGCAAGGGTTCTTTCGTGCCGGTTTCGTCTATGCGTCGGCGGACAACTTCAATCGATTGTTCTACAACAGCTTTGTTGCGCTGTTGAATTGATTCTGGAGAGAGTGTGAGAGATCCTTGCCCATCGGGCGTAATAACAATAGTGGCTTGGGGATCAAGTTTTTTAAGAAGTTTAAGGACCTTATCTTGTTGAGTAGGGTCGCCTTTTACATCTCGTAACGAGAATACAACACTCGATTGTGGCAAATTTATGGCAAGCCCCGCATAGCCTATTTTCTCTTTTCGCAAAGTGGCCCGAACTTCGTCAAGGGTATTAAGCAGTTGCTCTTTCAAAACAGATTTAAGGTCAACTTCTAATTGAAGATGCGAACCGCCTCGCAACTCTAATCCAAGGTTGATAGTTTTTTGGAAAACTTCGGGAAGTTTTTGAAAAAGAGTTGGCGGTAATATATTTGGGAGAGCAAACAAAAACCCTACCAAACAAACCGAAAGAATAGAAAAAATCTTCCATCGGGAGATATATATCATGCTTTTACTTTCCTGTAGCTCGATTAGCAGGAGCTTTGCGTGTCATTTTCGACTTTGTGGTACTTGTTCTTTTGACAATGGCATTGTTAAAGTTATCTTTAGACGATATGGAATCAATAGATTCGTTAAGGTTTATGGGGTCTGTTTTCGCCAAAACTTCTGTAATATGTCCTTTGACATGTCGAACGCGAATATCATCCGCTATTTCGAGTTGCACTTCTTTATCACTGACAATTTTAGAAACGGTCCCAATTAAACCCCCACTTGTGACCACTCGGTCGCCACGACGCAAGTTAGCAATCATGTTTTGGTGCATTTTCACCTTTTGTTGTTGAGGGCGCAGCATGATAAAGTATACAACAACAATCATAGCCGCAAAAGGCAATATGCCCATCATATCAAAGCTAGTTCCCATAACGTATTTCTCCTAAAAAATTTGAACATATTATTACACTATTAACCTAAGAAGTTATTGGGATCAACAATTTTGGTCCCTTCACGCATTTGAAAATAAAGTTGAGGATTAGCAGCCTTGCCGGATTGGCCAACGGTTCCTATCTTTTGACCGGCAGATACGACATCGCCTTTGCGAACAATGATTTTTTCCAAGTGAGCATAAACGGTCATTTTTCCATCATTATGTTTAACAAGGACGACGTTTCCGTAACCTCGCAAATGGTTTCCAACACTACCGACAACACCATTATTTGCGGCAACAACAGGTGATCCTTTTGGAGCGGCAATTGTAATTCCATCATGTTGAGGCACGCCTCCTTTTCCAGACTTACTATAATTTTTTATAATATTTCCCTTGGCAGGTTGAATGTATTTGCCAGCTGCAGGAGGGGGTTTTGGCATGCTGGAGGGTTGGTCAACATTGCGATGCTTCCCACGCCCCTCAGCTTCGTCAATTTTGTCTTCATCATATTTTTGGTTTTGTTGAGAGTCTTGATTTTCATCTGATCGGAGGCTCTCTCCCTCATCATCCACTTCAGGATTTTCTCTACCATCAGAAGATATTTCGCCAGAATTTAAAGCCTGGCTAGCAAGACCAGTTACAGGGGCTAATTGTTTAACTTGAACGCCATCTTCTTCTGGAATATGACCGACTTCTTCAGAAATGGGACCATCTGAATCATCTACAAATTCTTCAGTGGATCTTCTGGCTTTATGAGGGCGTACAAGCAAACGCTGCCCTTTAACGATTCGGTAAGGAGATTCTAAACCATTTGTGCGAATAAGTTCGCGTTTATCCATTCCATATTTTTTGGCAATAGAGGCAATGCTATCCCCTTTCTTAACCACATGGTATGGGCTGGCAGATTTATCATAATGAACAGAAGCAGGAGGGCCATTACGTGAGGTACATCCACTTAAAATACCTAAGGCTAAAATGACAAGAGCCACGAGAGTTGTTTTTTGCTTTTTCATGATTGTGTAAACACCCTTTCTAACTGTTTCATTGTTTCCCGATGCGTAAAATCTAAAGAAAGCGGGGTTACAGAAATCAAACCATTTGAATTCGCCTTGAGGTCTGTTCCCTCATCTCCACTTCCATCATAGTGAATAGCACCAATCCAGTAATACTGTCGACCCCGGGGATCAACATGCTCTTCCAAATTTCCGACAAGGCGTCGTTGACCCTGCTTGGTTATCGCAATTCCTTTGACGGAAGAGGCAATAAGATCTGGGAAATTAATATTTACAAAGATATTGTCTTGAAATTTAATTTTAAGCAAGCGTCGGATAATATCTGGCGCGTAGTGTTCTGCCGTCGCCCATTTTGTTGGATGTGCGTGAGACGTCACAATGCTTAACGCTATGGCAGGAATTCCTAAAAGTGCTGCTTCCATAGCAGCAGCGACTGTTCCTGAATACGTAATATCTTCGGCCATATTGCTACCATGGTTAATTCCAGATAGCACAAGAGTGGGCGGATGATCTTTTAAAATATGCTTTTTAGCAATCATTACACAATCTGTGGGTGTTCCACTAATGGCAAACCGCCGCGGGGATATCTCTCGGATGCGTAGTGGGTCTCGCAAAGTTAAAGAGTGACTGGCACCGCTTTGATCGAGTTCGGGAGCGACGATCCACACATCATCTGAGAGTTCACGCGCAATCTTTTCTAGAGTCTTTAATCCGGGAGCATGAATACCATCATCATTGCTTAACAAAATACGCATAATTAAATTTGCCCTTCTTTTTCTATGACTTCTATGCCATGCATATAAGACTTTAGGGCATTTGGAATACGAATACTTCCATCGGGTTGTTGATAATTTTCCATGATGGCGACAAGGGTCCGACCTACGGCTAATCCTGAGCCATTAAGGGTGTGGACAAATTGTAAAGTTGGTTTCTGATCGGTAGTCGTTGCTTGAGGACGATATCGGCTATTCAGGCGGCGTGCCTGGAAATCGCTACAGCGAGAGCAGCTTGAAATCTCTCGATAAGTATTTTGACTGGGAAGCCAGACATTTAAGTCATAGGTTTTTTCGGCTTGAAAGCCTAAATCACCGGCGCAAAGTTCCACAACTTGATAAGGGAGTTCAAGGCGTTGCAGAATAGTTTCTGCAGCGGAAGTCATGCGTTCATGTTCGGCGACAGCCTGTTCAGGTGTGGTAATGCTTACCAATTCTACTTTGCCAAATTGATGCTGACGAATCATGCCACGAGTGTCTTTCCCGGCTGCGCCAGCTTCTGCGCGGAAACAAGGCGTATAGGCTGTAAAGCGCAAAGGTAGGGAATCTTCTGAGAGTGTTTCTTCCGCAACAAGGCTCGTCAAGGCGACTTCTGCGGTGGGGATGAGCCATAGACCATGGGTTGTCTCAAACATATCTTCGCGAGATTTGGGAAGTTGGCTAGTTCCGTAAACTGTTTTTTCAAGAACCATAAGGGGGGGATAGACTTCTCGATAGCCGAATTCGCTTGTGTGAATGTCTATCATAAAGGCGCTTAGGGCACGCTCTAACCGTGCCAAATGGCTATATAGGACAACAAATCGGGAACCAGAAATTTTTGTTGCTCGCTCAAAATCCATCAATCCCAACATTTCTCCAAGATCAAAATGAGATTTGGGGGTAAAGTCGAAGCTTGGTATGGTTCCAACGGTTCGAATAACTTTATTTTCAGATTCGTCTTTTCCGTCAGGCACGTCTTGTGCAGGTAAATTAGGGAGAGTTTCAAGGAGATTTCGGAGATTCTGTTCGTAGGATTCGACCTCTTTTTCCCATCGAGTGATTTCTGTTTTTAGGCGGTCTGATTCGGCAGATAATAGGGCTGTATCTTGCCCTTTACTTTTGGCTTCCCCAAACTTTTTGGCAAGAGTATTACGATTTGTTTGGCAAGTTTGAAGTTCTGTTAGGGCAGCGCGATGGTGCGTATCTAGATTCAAAATCTCTTCAGCAATAAGCGGCTTTCCTCGGCGTTGGAGGGCGTGGTCCAGTAATTCTGGCTGTGTGCGTATTAATTTTAGATCTAGCATACCTAATTATAACTCTTTATAAATTATCAGCAACCTTACGGATGCTTAAGCTCAACCCACTTTACCATGAGAATTGATAAACCATACAGGATAATGAGCGGGATGGCTAATCCTACCATGCTCAACATATCGGGGGGCGTGATGAGAGCAGCAACAATGAAAATTCCAACGACCGCAAAACGCCATTTGGTTATAAGGCCTTGCGAAGTCACCATACCCACATTTGCCAATAATGTCAATAAAACAGGCAATTCAAAGCTAATACCAAAGGCAAAAATAAGACGCATAACAAATGATAGGTATTCATTGACTTTCGCTTCGAGTTCAATGGGAAGTTGACCCGTAGATCCTGGTGTCTCAAAACTTAAGAAAAAAGTGTATGCAGCCGGAAAAATGACATAATAAGCAAAAGCAGCACCAATCAAGAAAAGCAAAGGAGTTGCTAAAAGTAAGGGGACGAAGACTTTACGCTCTTTGCGATAGAGGCCGGGCGCAATAAACATCCAAACTTGTGAAGCGACCACAGGGAATGACAAAAATGCAGCCGAAAATGCGGCTACTTTGATATAGGTAAGAAAGGCTTCTGTCAGGCCTGTATAGATCAATCGACGATGGCCTTTTTCCTGTAATAAAGTTGCAAGCGGTTGGACGAGAAATTGAAAAATTTGCTCGGAGTATGCATAACAAAAAGCAAAAGCGACGAAAAACCCTATAGAAGCGTAAATTAGTCGTTGCCGCAATTCTAAAAGGTGTTCAATGAGGGGCTGGGGATTATCAGAAATGACGTCTTGATTCATGACTTTTTATTCTCAAGAGAAGCTGAATCTTTTTCTTTCGGATCATTATTTTGAACGATTGGTTGCGAAGTCATGGGGGTGGGGGCATCATCATGATGGATATGCAGTTCCAGTTGATCAGAGAGACTTTTTCCAAAAGCTCGAGCTTTACCAATCCAGCGACCAATATTTCTTAAAACAGCTGGTAGCTCTTTCGGCCCAATTAAAATTAGGGCAATTAAGGCAATAAATAAAAATTCAGACCATGCAATATCAATCATGTTTTATCACATTTATGCACTATGGTCTTTATCACGGAAACTGTTTGTGTGTGAATCGATGATATCCGTCTCCTCACCATCTTTCATTCCATTTTTAAACGCTTTGACACCCTTAGCAATATCCCCCATCACTCGGGGTAGTTTGCCCGCTCCAAATATAACCAAAACTATTCCGAATAACAAAGCCATATGCCCCAAACTCATTCCCATGGAATTCTCCTTAAACTCAAGTTATTGGATTTTTATCTATTAAGTATACACTGTCTTCATTATTTAAAGAATAAATGCCAAAATTTCAACTACTAAAGACTATTAGCGGCAAAGAGAGACAATTTTTCACCCTTAAAATTGTGGATATAATAATCGTTTTATGTCTTTGTTTGCTCTTTTATCTTGATTGTTGGCCTTTATTTGAGCCGCTTTAATCTCACGTACAATGCCCCGTTCCCTCCATCTTGTGTTGTGGCCGTTGTATAGGCGGATATAACAGTGTGCAAAACTGGGTCTTCAAGCCATTGGGGGACTTGATCTCGTAAAGTCTTTTTAAGAAGGGGGAGACCTGACTCATCGTGCTCTTGATTTTGTCGACCTTTGCCAGTGATAACCAAAACCCAAAGATCGCGTCTTTTCTGGCAAGCTATCAAAAATTTAGCTAATTTCAGGCGGGCTTGCTCAAGGGTGAGTCCATGAAGGTCAATACGAGCATCAATCTTGACGTTTCGGACGCGTTGGATGCGATGGGAAAGGGGAGATAAATGTTCTCGATGTGTACGCGAGGTTTGCGAAAATGCTAAGGGTTCTGGTTTTTTACGAAGAGGGAGGTAAGGGGTGACGGGAGCAGGAGCTTTACGTTTTTTATTTTTGGGTAAGGGATGAATCTTTTGGGAAATTCGATCCCATAAGGATTTTTCCTCTTCTGTAAGATCTCTCTTTTTTCGACTCATCGTTATTATGCCTTCATTTGGGCAACAACAAATAGTATTCTCCGTGAGATTTCATACGGCCAGCACAATCATCTGCAGTGGGGCCAGATCCCCAAAATAAATCTCCTCGAATGCTTCCTTTGATGGCCCCACCGGTATCTTGAGCAACTACGAGGGATTGAATGCGAGGTGTTCCTGAGTTGGGATGGTCGATGTTAATCCACAAAGGAGTACCAAGAGAAATATGTTCTTTGTCAATCGCCAGACTTCGCAAAGGTGTCAGAGGAACACCATGGCTGCCAATAGGACCTTCCCCATGGCGTATCTTGAAGAATACATAAGATTTATTGAGCGACATAATTGATTCCGCTTGGCGAGGATGTTGGCGCAACCATTTACGAATCGATTGACGTGAAACATCCCCAGGGGAAAGAACTCCTTTTTGAATGAGGGCCTTTCCGATAACATAATAGGCACACCCATTTTGACCTGCATATCCCAGGCGCATAAGGCTACCATCTTCAAGGCGGACGCGTCCAGAGCCTTGTATTTGAAGAAAGAAGGCATCAATGGGGTCATCCACCCATACCAATTCTAATCCTTTGCCTTTAAGGGCGCCGGCGACAATTCGGCTGCGGGGAACACCCTTATAGCGCACTTTAGAGCCCGGAAGACGATAAAGGGGGGTTTGATAGCGCCCATGACGATGCTTTGAACCTCGCAGTTCGGGTTCGTCATATCCTGTAAATAATCCTGTTGTTCCTTCGGCAGATGAGGCTTGGTAGGGCTTAAGATAATGTTGAATGACACGGCGAATTTCGGCCTCCGTTTGAGGAGTTTTTGTTACAATCTGTGTACAAAAATGACGCCAGTCGCCGACTTGCCCGCCGCCACACCGGCGTGTAGCCATTGGTTTTGATGGGTCTTTCTTTAATAGTGTTTCACAAGATCGCTTGAGCGCCGGCACAGCTTTTAAGATTTTATCTTTGTCCCAGCCGGGCAAGTCTTTATAAGATACGGGTATTAATTCGAGAGGAGACGAGACAGCAGTGGGTTGTGTTTGGCATCCCCCTAAAAGAATGGAAAGGGCAAAAAGAAAACTTGAGCACAAGCTTCGCACTTGAGCCATGTCCTAATTACCTTCTATTCGTGTGGCAACCAAAACCCAATTAGGATTTTCTGACCCAATAGGTCGGCTGAAGGTCCAAATATCATTCATATTTAAGCTTAAGTGGGCAGGATTATCCAAAATTTTGCCTTCGGCATCTTTTGTGACGGTAACTTGTTCACTGACAAATTTGAGCGTAATTTGCTGTTGTTTTCCTTTGATTTCAATATTCAATACCTCAGGATCTTTCATGCCAACAATTTTTGTTTCAACGGTATGTTCTGCTTCTTCTCTATCTTTTAAAGCACTTGAGAAAGATTTAAAAACCGCTGGACTGAGAAGGGGCTTTAATGTTGTCCTATCTCCCTTGGCAAAGGCTTCCACAATCATCTCAAATGCTGTAACAGCTCCATTTAAAAAGGACTCTAGGTCAAAAGAAGGATCTACAGTTCGAATTTTCTTTAATTCGTCGTCGTTGACCATATTTTGCGCCGCCGACTCTATAGAATCTTCAAGAGGCGTTGATTTTTTTTGAGATCGTACCGGCAAAGCAATAATATTGCTGGGATCACTTCCCGCTTGAGGAGGCGGTGCCTCAAACCCTGTACGTTTACCTAATATGGACCAAAGGCGAAAAACCATATAGCCGGTTAAAAAAGCAAAAAAAAGTATTTCCATCATTCGTATTGCCATATCTCCCTTAAAGCTTTTGCTGCATTTTAGCAATTATATCCATCGTCAAGACTTTTGTAACTTCTTATATGCTATTCTAGTCTAGACGAGGTTGTCATCAAATTGCTACAACTTGAAGATAATACAATATTATGAAGGAGGAAACATAAATGTCTACTGAATCTCAAGGGGAAAATGCACCGGCAATGACTTTGCCCATTACTATTCACGCTCAATATATTAAAGATTTATCTTTTGAAAATCCGAGTCCAATCGCTTCTTTTACAAATGAAAATAATGCTCAACCGAATATATCAGTGGGCATCCAAGCAAAAGCGGATAATTTGGGCGGACGTAACTTTGAAGTTATCTTAGAAATTCGTATTGATGCTACAAGAGATAAGGCTCCTCTCTTCGTAACGGAATTAACGTATGCTGGAATCATTACTTTAGGAGATTCTGTGTCAGAAGATGCAGCAGGCCCCCTTTTGATGATTGATTCGCCACGGTTATTATTCCCTTTTGCCCGCAACATTTTAGCTGACGTAACCCGCGATGGAGGATTTCCACCCTTAATGTTGGCTCCGGTTGATTTTGCAGCTCTTTATGAGCAGCAAAAAACGCAAGCTGCTCAAGAAACAAAACCAGTAAAAAATGGCAAAGATGATTCAAAAAAATAGTTTTATTAGGAAAATTAAAAAAGAGGGGCAAACGCCCCTCTTTTTTATTTGCATTGATTGCTATTTTTTATTTTCAATTTTAATTTATTACATTTTGTCTTTTGGTTTTGTTTGTTGAGACATTATGGCTTTCTTCGTGGCAGACCGTTTAGATACCTTTTTAACTCGAGGAGAAGAAGTATGGATCGATCCTTCTTCGCTGACTAGGGACGATAGGTCGTCTTTTTCATTGACACGGTAACGCTTTCTTAGCGTCTGGGGTTGGGCACTCTTTTTTGGAGATAAGGTAATATCTCGCGATGCCGGTTTGGTTAAGCGAGATTTTATTCTTTTAACCCTACCAGAAGATTCCTCACTTCCAAGCTCGCTATCCTCCGCAGCATTACTCTTTTTGTGAAGGGGATGAGACTTCCTTGGGCGTTTGGCGGGAGGGGTATTTTCCTTAAATTTATTGGAGAAATTAATGGCTTTAGGACTTTCCAAGGGTGGTGTTGGGGCAGGTGCAGAGCCATAATCACTGTCATCATCATTTGAGGTATGAGTAGAACTGCGAACGTCAGCTTCATCATCATCGGGAGTTCCAAAGTCAAGGACACGCGTTATACTTGCAACATCTTTTCGAGCAGCAAGAATTTCAGCGTCAGGCTGGGCAAGAAGAGTTCCAATTCCAGCAAGTTTTAAAGTATCCGTAAACGCATGATGATCTTCCCCTTGATGCGCATGCGGGATGGCGCTGCTAGTGTAAGCTTGCGCGGCATCTATTCCGATAGAGGCGGCCCCGAATTTATCATCAATACCATGTTTTTTGGCAATTTCCTTTTGACTAAACTTTTGTCCCGTAAAAATAGATTTACGAGTCTTGGGTTTAGGGGATCCAAGTCCTTGACTCTTGGCAAGTTGACGCTTTTCCTCTTTTCTTATTTCCTTATTTTCTTTGGCGTCTCGGTTCGCTTTGCGCCGTTTTGCTTCTTCTTTGCGAACTTCCCGCCGGGTTTTTGAAATAGTCGTAACTTTTTTATGAGGAGTGGAAGTAACTTTTACGCCCTGGCTACGTGCATAATCATGCTTAACCATGGTAAGTGCATCTACATAAGTAATTTCATAGAGAGTTCCATAGGGCGGTTGATAACTAAAATGCTCTTTAAGTTTTCGGGCATCAAAAGGTCCATAAGTCACAAGAGTTGCCCCTTTAATGAAATCATATATATCAGGTGCTGCTTGAGAAAATGTTGGTTGTAGCTTTGGATTTATGGGGTCAATTTTTTTAACATGTGGATGAGTAACCTTCGTCTCAGGGTTGAAATAATAGTGAAGTACTTTTCCCGTCGCTTCTCCTTTTTGCGTTTCTATGAATGTGGCTTCCGTGATAGGCCCTCCAATTTTAGGATCAGCTTCTAAATCGCAAAAAATAACCCGTCGTCCATCAAAGAACCATTCTCGATGGGCTTGCAGCCAACTATGAAAAAGGCGAGGCTTTAGCTTGCTTAAGGGAGATGAGTTCGGACTTAAAGGTTGCAAATATCGAGCTTGTGGTGTTTGCGGTTGGGCGGGGGACATCACATCAACACCCATAACATGAGATATTAAGAGTGAGCACACAATAGCTTGTGTGCAAAGTTTTTTAACCTTGTGCATTTTTTTATTCCTATTTTAACGCAATTTTTAATTATTATTTTTTTGTAATTTTTTAAATTACTTTTTCTTTGATTACACTTGGTATTGCATTCAATATTTTATAAGTCAAATTTTTTTATTTTAAATTTATTAAAGTAAATTTATTGAATTTTTTGAGTTAAAAAATTAAGAATATGTTTGTTATTTTTAATCAAAATTCAATTGTTTTTACTGAATTTTTTTGAATAAATTATCAAAATTTTATAGGCAGTTATGGATATTTATGGATCATTTTTAATTTTTTTGTGATAATATGATATTATTCTTTAAAAATTGTAAAATTTTGGGAATAAAAAGCTAGTTAATTTATCTTTTTTAATATTAAAAATTGAAAAATTTATAAATAAAATTTTTTTGAAAAAAATTATTAAATAAAGCTAATTGTTAAACAAAATAAAATATAATTATTTGTATTTTATCATTTTAATAAACAACTAATTGATTTTGGCTAGGTGCAAAATTTTCTATTTCATACAAAAAAAGCATTTTAATATAAAAACAAAAAATAAAATTTAATTTAAATATAATTTATCCGAATAAAATACTTGAAATGTATGAATGGAGTGTATACATATGTATTGCGAATCATTAACCCAGAATAGAAAATAATGTAATTTTATGAATACTTATATTAAAAACAAAATTATTAAATATTTATTATTAATCGCTGTTTCCATTGTTATGGGGCAACACTTAGAAGCCTGTGAAGGTTTTGACACTAGTAAGGGTGTTAGAGATGTAGGGTGTAAGTCGTCTACACCAAAAATAATCAAAAGAACTCGAACCGTAAATACTGACATCGATGATCAAAATGAAGAATGGGGTCCCCTGACTTCTGCTTCAGTAGAAGATTCTAAAACGAAAAAACCAAAAAAAAATTTAACAACAGATCGTGTATTAGGACCCGAGAATCCAAGTCTTCAAAATATTAATAATTCTCGCACCAATGGTAGGGAAGTTTCGCTATCTGCTAATAGAGAGTTTCCCCATGAATTTTCAGAACAAACTCTTCAAGCTTTGACACAAATGGGGTTAAGTGAAAAAGATCAAGTTTTGGCAGCTATATTAAATAGTAGCCTATATAAGGAAATGCGAGACGATAAAGGCGCTATTAATTTTAGCGTATTATCTCCAGCAAAAATAAGTGCTTTTGAAAGACTCGGAGGCGCACTCCCCCAACTGGAAGATGCCGTTCAAAAATTGAAAGAGAGTCGACCATCTCCTATTCGTAATCCAGAATTTTCAAAAGCTTCCCTTTACAGTCCTGTAGCAAGCATTGTTCTTTCTCGTCAGATGGTTAAGGATGCCAAATCGAAGGGCACTGTGCGTAGATTGGGTTTTACAGCCCATACAGAGCCGAAGGCTGAAATAACTCCCCAAGAACGTTTAGAACAAAATCGTGCAGAAAACGAAAAATTTTTAAAATTGGAATTAGCTCGTGGCAAAACAAAAGAATGTTTAGAAGCTGAAGTAAAACGGGAAATTGATATTTTTAAAAAATATTTGTCATATATTGAGAGGCGGAAAAAACAATTGGGGGGAGATGACTCTTTTTTAGAGGAGGATGAAGATACAAATAGTGAAACAAATGCGATAAGTATTGCACGAGGTCTGTTTGACAATAATGACGACGACGATCTTAATCCAGTAGAAACTGACGAACCTGAGTTGAGTTTAGATACCAGCGTGTCAAGGCAAACTCCTACAGGAAAAATTACAAAATTAGAGCTTGAAACTAAATTTTTAGAATTTACGGCTGATCAGCTAACTCATCTCCATGTAAATGGATATGATCTCTATTTTTCAAAAGACATGATTGATCTTGAGCGTGTTGAAAAAGGTGGTTATACCAATGAAATGCTGATGAAAGAATTAGGTAAGACACCCATAGGCCCAGACGGAAAACCTATGAATTATCATCATTTAACTCACTATGATTATTTGACCCATAAAACGAAATCAATCATTATATTGCTCACAGGAACTCATCACAAAGAATATTCCCAGTTTTGGCATTTTAGCCGTAAAACTTATAGACTTCCTAAAAATAGTTTAAAACGGGAACTTTTTAACCCTGCGCGGGAAAACTTTAACAAAGCAATTGTGGCGCTTTTGGCTTCCGACACCTCTTCTAATTAATCTTAAAGGTATTGACAAGCCACTGTAAAAAGTTTGGGTAAATATTGGGTTCTATTTTAAGCCCCCTATGGGAATTTGAGAAATAACCTATTTTATGGGCACCCTCACTTAGGTCATGCTTTTCTATACAAACAAAAGCGCCATTAATTTCGCAAAACGGAATCCATTCCGCAGAGATACCTTGAGTTTTTCCATCTTCAATAAAGGCAAGTAAACTACTGTTGTAAGTTCCATCATTGTTTTCATTATGGGCTGTGGGCAGTGTATCAATATTTCCAAAAATTAAGTTTCCCAATTTTAAGTGGTATAATTTAAGAGCTTGGGGAAGAGTAGATCCGAGGGTTTTTTCAAGCTGGTCAAGATCATTTGCAGAAGGGGGGTTTGCATATTCCTTATGTATAAGGAAACGACACTTCACTTTAATTGTCTCAAAAGCACTAAGCAATTCCGCTTCATTGTTTGCATTCTGTTCTGTTGAATGAACCAGGGAGAGAAGAGAAAAATTAAAAATTAATATCAGAAGAAAACGTGAAAATTTCATTCGAATCTTATCCTTGAGAAAATATATTATTATTATAAAAAACATGAAATGATGCTGATGGTCCTCCATACTTATTTTTATGTCAAGGGGGGTTAATATTTTTTTTACAATATCAACTAAATCTTAAACAAAATTTATTTTCGGATGCGGCGTATGGCCCGCCACATGAGAGCAGCCGGTGTTACCAAGAGAGTGAGGCTTGAGGCAAATAAAACGCCGTAGACAATACAAACAGATAAGAGGCGCCACCATTGAGTAGAGGGTGCTCCTTGGGTAATTTCAAAATTGACGAAGTCTATATTAATGCCAAGCATTAAGGGTAGTAGACCAAGAATGGTGGCAAGCTTTGTCAAAATAACGGGACGGACCCGTTGAATACATGTTCGAATAATGACCTCGCGATACTGGGCTAAGGTGGGGTTTTTAATTTGGGCGATCAATAAATCATAGGTATCTATGAGAAGGATATTATTGGAAACGATAATGCCAGCAAGGGCAATGACCCCAATACCGCCCATCACAATGCCAAAGGCCATATCGTGTACCAGAAGGCCAATAAATATGCCGACACTGGACAATACAACGGCACTTAAAACGAGTCCCATGCTAAAGAAGCTATTAAATTGAGTGATAAGGATAATAGCAATGATGAAGATGGCAACCACAAAAGCTTGCATCAAAAAAATCATCGATTCTTGTCGGTCTTTTTCTTCTCCCTTGAACTTAAGGGCGACGGAAGGATCAAGTTTTAAATTGGGGATAGCTGTTCGTATTTTTTCAATTTGATCGGCGACTAAGAAGCCGGGCACAATATCTGCCTTTAAGCTCAAAACTTGACGACCATCAACACGATCAAGTTTACTGACACGTTGTTGGGGGCTGCGGGTCACAAAGTTGCTGATAGGCATCAATCCAGCTGATGTTTGAATTTTTAAGGTATCCAACTCATCCAATAGGCGATATTCCGGATAATAGCGTACAACAACATCGACTTCATCCCGTGCATCCTCAGGACGGAAAGTGGCAACTGTAATGCCGTTCGTAATGAGTTTTATAGCATTGCCCACTTGGCGTATATTGGCATTAAATTTTGCGGCTTGAGCGCGATCAATGGTTAGCTGCCATTCAATCCCCGGAATAGGCAGGTTATCAGATATATTCATAATACCTGGCATTTCTTGCATATGTTTTCGCAATAAGAGAAGAGATGGCTTCAGATGTTCGGCAATAGGACCGCTGATCTCGATATCAATAGGTTTCTGGGCGGGGGGACCATCTTTTTGTTTTTGGACTTCGACCCGAATTCCAGGAATATCTTTTGTATTTTGAGCAATTTTTTCAAGTATTTTGTCAGCGGGAAGTCTCTTTCTCCAGTCAATAAATTCAATAGTAATTGTGCCGATAACATCTTCTGCAACCTCGGCTCCATTACTACTGCCCCCAACCATGGAGCCTGTCCGAACATAAACGGATTTTAATTCCTTCATGGGTAAAATTTTTGCCTCAACAAGTCGAACCAGGTCGTCTTTATCTGTTATGGATAAATTGCCGCGTCCTTGAATTTGAATAGCCGCAATTTCCGGTTCAATGTTCGGGAAAAACTCAACCCCACGTCCCCAATATGAATGGGCAACTTTCACGAGGATTAAAATGCAAATGGCACCGCCAATTGTCCGTTTGGGATGATCCAGGGCAATTTTTAAAACTTTTAAATACTTAGCCATAAGACTTGAAAGATTATCAAAACTATCCGTGTGGTTTTGATGGAGATTATTGGGGGGTACTTTTAAAAATTGACCAATGGCGGGAATAAAAATTAAGGCCATCAAAATAGAGGCACTTAAGACGGCAATTAAGGTAATGGGCATAAATTTCATAAATTGTCCGGGCACACCGGGCCAGAAGAGAAGAGGCATGAAAACAGCTATAATCGTAACGATCGATGTAATTACAGGCCAAGTCATTCTTTGAGCGGCATGGAGATAAGCTTCTCGGGGAGGCATGCCTTCGGCAATTTTGAGATCCGCATATTCAACAACAATAATGGCACCATCAACAAGCATTCCTACAGCAAAAATAAGGCTGAATAGGACCACAATGTTAACCGTTAAGCCCATAAGAGAAATGATCATGATGCCCATTAAGAAGGAACCGGGAACAGCCACACCAACCAGGAGAGCCGATCGCCAGCCCAAACTCATGACAATAATTCCCATGACCAAAATAATAGCTAGAATGATGCTATTTTGAAGGTCATTTAACATATCGCGAATTTTGTGAGATTGGTCGTTAGCATAGGAGATGGTCACATGATCAGGCCATTTTTTTTGTTCTTTTGCGACAATTTTCTTCACATCTTCGATGGTTTGAAGAAGATTTTCCCCTGTTCGTTTTGAAATTTCTAAAGATACGGCTGATTTTCCCATATCCCGAACAATGGTTTCCCGGTCTTTGAAGGTGCGTTTGACTTCGGCTACATCTTCCAAACGAATGACAGCATCTTCATTTGTAGCAATGGGAAGTTGCTGGATATCTTGAATATTTTCTAAAATGCCTGGAACTTTAATGGCGAAGCGGCCCTTAGTCATTTCAATGTTGCCGGCAGGAATTAATTGATTGTTGAGCGTAAAGTTTTGGATCACTTGGTCAAAGGCTAACCCATAGCCTTCAACCTGGGTTGGATCTATGAGAATTTCAACGGCTTCTTTCTGGTCACCCATAATTTCAGCTTTGCGAACACTGGGCAATCCGCCTTCAATGGCGTCTCTTAAATCACGGGCCATGCGAAACAATGTTCGTTGAGGAATTTGTCCCGAGAGTTTTACAATGAGAACAGGAAACAGGCTGAGATTAATTTCATTAATGAGGGGCTCTTTTGTTTCTTGCGGTAACTTTGGTTTTGCCAAATCCACACGATCTCGCACATCGTAGCGGGCTTTGTCGGAGTTAAATCCGGCTGCAAACTCAAGGATTATGTTCCCCCCACCTTCATAGGCGGTAGACCTCATGTCCTTAACGCCTTCAATATTATGAAGTTCTTGTTCAAGGGGACGAAGGAGCAAACGTTCAGCATCTTGAGGGGATATGCCTTCATGAATAAGGGAAACGTAAATGATGGGTATTTTAACGTCTGGGGTTGATTCTTTAGGAATTTGATAATAAGCAATCATTCCCCACAAAGTGAAGAGTGCTAATAAAGAAAGTACTGTGCGTGCGCGAGATAACGCGGCAGCGATCAGAGCATTCATGATGTTTTTTCCGGTATTTTAAGCGGTTCTCGATTGGCAGTAACTTCTTGACCATCTAGAACAAAGTCTGCCCCTGTAGTGATTAAGGCGATTTGATCAGGTAAGCCTGTAACAAGCAGACCATCTGGTTTGGCCTCAACAACTTGAATGGGATAAAAAACAACTTTCTTGTTTTCAACAGTTTTCACTCCGACTGTGCCATCATCTTGCAGGCTTATCGTAGCGGGTGAGATAGTATATCCAATTGTTTTGTGCGTTGGAAAATTAATGCGAGCCGTAAGACCGGCTGGAATAATCATTTCTGGGTTGTCGGTCTGCATTTCCACGCGATAGGTGCGGGTTTTTGGGTCAGCTGCTTTGGCAATATAAATAACGCGTGCGGATAGCTTTTTTTCATCCAGAGAGGGAAGAGTCACTTCCGTTTCTCCACCAACTTTAATCCGAGAAATATCTTTTTCCGAAATATCGCAAATGATATTTAACGGATTGAGTTCGATAACGGTTGCAAGTTTGTCCCCACTATTAACAACATCCCCAATTTCCACAAAAGTATCTTCAAGTATACCGTTGAACGGTGCCTTTATTCGTGTGTCAGCTATTTCTTGAACAATATTTGCCAGGGCACTTTTTGCACTTTCATATTCAGCGGTGCTGGCGGCAAGAGCATTATGAGATGCAACCGCTTTTGCTTCTAATTTTGTGTTTGCTTTAAATTCTAGCGTCCGTTGATGAAGTTTTGCGCGAGCTTCTTCTAAACGAGCGGGTCGATCTTCAGGGTCCAAGAGAAGGATGTCTTGATTAGAATTAACTTTTTGCCCTTTGAGGGCAAAAAGAGATTGTACACGTCCCCCCGTTTTTGCTTTGAGGATAACCTGACGAGCTTCTGCTGTGTGACCATTCAAATGAATGCTTGTAATGACTGGTTTTGCTGTCATATCCGTTATGGTTACTTTGGGGAGACTTGCAATAATTGGTTTGGGCGGCTTTTCAAAAAAACTCATCCGCACAAAAAACAGAATTGCCAAAATTCCAAAAATAACTATGAAGGGGTTTCGTTTCGTATATTGGCGAAATTGTAAGAGGTTCACCTTAATCTATCCTTTAAGAATGAAGAGATCATATTCTTGAAAACAAGAGACAAATCAAAAATTAATATTTTTGTTCATAATGTCGTATCTTTTAGAATAATTGATCATAAATTGGGGCGGCACCTAGGTCAAGAGCTAACTCTGAGAGTTGACGACAACTTCTTACAGGGGGGGTAAACGTTAGAAACTCTGATTTCTGATTGAGAGCTTACTTAGGTGATATCAAGGATAAATTACAACAATATCTACACCTCAAATAATTAATCGTTCTTTAAAAGCCTCGCCAATCTAATGACTTCTAAATGTTATTAAATTCTCGCCCCTAACAAGTAGAGTTAGTGTGCTCCTACTGAATCCTTATCAGAATTAGATAACGGCTCTTTATCAAAATTCAAAAAAGCTAAAACATTTTTTCGACGAACTTCTGCGGAAATGTTTGGTGCTTTAGTTCGCTTTTGACGAGAATAATAAAAATCTTGAACATAGTCGCTTGTTTTTAGAAATAACATGTGTATGGCGCTTTGTTCTAGGGGAGTGCCTTTGTCATATATATTTTTACATAAAGAAGCAAAAGTTAAAAAATCACCACTATCCTGTAAGGCTTGAGTTCTTTCACTCATTAGTGCATTAAACTCGACTGGTGACTTATACATTTCTCTAACAGTCGTCTCATCATAGATAAAAGTTAAAGTTCCTCGAATCATTTCTTCTGAAACAGCTTGCCTGTTATATATTTTACCAGCTATATTACTCGCTTTAGAATCAAGGTCACCTTGATCACATCCCAGTAATTGAGAGGTTGCTGATGTATATAGAACAAATAGTATTATAAAAAATTTATTAAGCATCTTTGCCTCCTCATTTAATACTTAGCCACTGCTAAAGTCAAACCAAGAGAAAAATCTTGCAAGTCTCTCGGTTTTCCAAAATCTCTTAGATATCTAAATAATGATAACGCTTGGGTTTTAAAATCTTTTTTAGGGTTCGTAAGAAAATTACCCAGAATGTCGGTACTTAATCCAGCTCTCTTAAGAAAGGGGGGTTGTACATTTCTTATGCCCCGAAACTCAACTATAGCCTCTCCAAATTTGGGTACAAAACCGTCTTTTAATGCTCCCATAGAATTCTCCAAGTCTAAAAACCAGGGTGGGGATAAAGCATCATACTTTGTAGGCTGGTTTGTAACGCCTGGCTTTTCTAGAGATATATTATACCTTTTTTCAGGTTTTTCAACTGAATTAATGGCAGATCTGCAATATGCCGCGCTTAACTGGGCAACGGGTTGATTATTATCTGTCATAACTTCTGCTCTAAAATTTCTGAGCATGGTAGTGCTCATTACACCTTGAGAAAGTAATAAATTAAGTGTGGGCGCATTGGCATTAGCAAATTCTGTGGTAAATAGGGGTAAAAAATCTATCAGAGATGTTACAAGTCCTGTTTCAGTATGAAAATGCTGCTCTGCATAGTTTGCCTTTGGGAAATTTGCAATGTCTTCCATAAAGCTCGAGTTATTACTCATAACCCCCATGAATGCATTGGTGTAATGTATTTTTAATTTCAGATTTTCAAACATTGCAGAAAAAGGTCGACGAGACATGAGATTTACTTTTAACTTTGGATCGACTTGATAATTATCTTGTAAATGATTCAAAGTCTCTTTAAGCAATTTGTCATCAGAATCCGCTTTTCCAGCCATTCCAGCAAGTGTGTGTGCGTGCAAAAAGACTAAGCCGCTTAGCTTTTTTTCGGAATAGCCTCGTACTATTGAAAAAAATTGTTCATAATCTCCATCTTCTTGAGCAGAACGTAGAGTGTCAAGACAAGGTAGACTTCCACAAAATGAGAACATATAACGAGGATCATTAAACCCAAATAGCATAAAAGACAATGGAATGGTATATTCTAACGGGTGTTGAATGGTGGCTTGAGGGGTAAATGCTGGCACCCAACCTGGTGAACACTCTAAATTTTTATTTCTTATTAAATCATATGCGGGCAAATAAATTATTGAAAAGCCATGTTTTTCTAATAAAGGTGTCATATCTTGCGCCCATTTATTAAAACTGATAGAACGCTGTTCTAACAACATACTTTCAAGAACATTAAATGATAATAATATACTGTCCATACATTTTTCTAAATCCGTCTCTTCAGAATCTGCAAAAGGGACAGTGACAAATTCAATATCACTTGTATCAATGACAAGATGCCATAATCGTTTCTTTGTCATTCGGTCTTCAATATAGAAAAAAGGCTTTTTTTGAAAAGTATTATTTGCTAACGCCCATTTGCAAAGTCCCTTAATTTCCTGAAATTCAAATCCCAGTTGAAAGGGCATTCTTCTAGCTTGATCATCAAAAAAATTGATGGCTTCAGATGGATATGTGGCAGTAATATTTGGCATACTACTTTTCGATTTTTCGGCATCATCATCAATTTCTTCAATTCTTGGCGTTGAGGAAGAAGTTGACGCTTTGGTAATGGCCTCTTTTTCTGCGGTCCAGCCATCGTAAGGTAATGAAGCCAGAAATAGTATATGCAAGACGAAGATACGCATGCCGCTAAGCTTTAAACTCATTTAATTTTCCTAAGTGATTTGTATAATATTATTTTTTATTTTTGGAAATAGAACATGCATAATATAATTTTAATAATTAATAAAGTCAATAAATTTTAAATATAAGATATCATATTTATCTCCTTTAAAGGTGGTTTAAATTAGAACAGATAGGTGAATTAAATAGGTAAGATTAACTATTTATTAGTATTAATAATAATATAATCTTCATCAAAGACTTTTATTGATGCATAATTATATTGTTTTAATAGTTTTGTCTTTTGATATATTTAATTGTTAATTTAATTATAAAGGAGTAAATTATGAAATTTAGTCAATTTAAATTTTTAGCCATGGCTATGAGCTGTATGGTTATAGCATTTTGTTCGGGTACTTACTCAGCGGATGATAAAATTGAGCGGAAGGAATCTAGTCAAATTACAGCTCTACGTACATCACATCTAACAGGCGAAAAAGCATCAATCAATGATTCTCTTGTATCTCAAGACGGTGCAAAGCCTGCCACATATTCCACTTATTTAGGAAATGCATATTATGCCGGAAAAGTGGTAGCGAGCAGCTTATATAATCTGATTGACTTTTCGGTAAATAATCCTGGAAAGGCCCTCACCATTGCTTTAGCAGCTTCAACACCTTTTGCGGCAGCTAACACAAATCTTCAGGTAGAATCTATATGCTCTTTGTGGAATCAAAATAATTGTGATAAATGTGCCTGCTATTGTAGCACATTTAATTTACGGGAAGGCATGGGCCTAAACGGTGTACCATATGATGCTTCCCCTCAAATGGGCAATGTATATAATTGGTTTGTAGTTGAACCCATCGGTTTTTTTCCTGGCTCAGGTGCTTGTGAGACTGCATGTAGCGAGCGAAATAATGTTATAAAAGGTTGTTATGAGTTTAAAGAATGTACGCAATTCAAGAAAACGGATCAATATAAGGAATTCCGTGCGCAAATAGATTGCAAAAAAAACACAAATTCTCACCACAAGACTGATGTAAAATCTGACTAATCGTTAATTTTCTGAACATACCACGGGGAAGACCCCCCGTGGTATGTTAATTAAGACTATAAGATAGTAAGCTATAAAATAAATTTTGACAAATCTGGGTTGCTGGCGAGGTCAGACACTTTATCACGCACTTCTTTTTGAGAAATTTTAATGGTCTTTCCTGCCATTTCTGGGGCGGTAAAGCTAATGTCTTCCATCAATTTTTCAAGAATCGTATGCAGACGACGGGCGCCTATATTTTCGACAGATTGATTCACATCAGCGGCGAGCGTCGCAATTTCATTTATCGCATCTTCCGTAAACTTTAAAGTAACAGACTCTGTCGTCATCATGGCCATTGATTGACGGATGAGGTTCGCTTCGGGTTCAGTTAAAATTCGAATAAAGTCGTCCTTGGTTAAAGCTTTGAGTTCAACGCGAATGGGTAAGCGACCCTGAAGTTCGGGAAGCAAATCAGACGGTTTGGCTAAATGAAACGCGCCAGAGGTGATAAATAAAATATGATCCGTCTTTATGGTGCCGTGTTTGGTTGAGACGCTGGTGCCTTCTATAAGTGGTAAAAGATCTCGTTGGACGCCTTCACGGCTTACATCTGCCCCGTGATGGTCTTGGCGAGCACATATTTTGTCAATTTCATCTATAAAAACTATGCCATTTTGTTCAACCATATCAATGGCTTCGCGTACGACTTTGTCCGAATCGAGGAGTTTGTCGCTTTCTTCTTGAATCAAGACTGTATAAGCTTCCTCAACGGTCATCTTACGGGCTTTGGTGCGACTTCCAAAAGCTTTACCCAGCATATCGCCCAAATTCATCATTCCCATTTGGGCGCCTGGCATACCCGGCACATCAATGGTTGGCATATTTAAATTGCTATTATCTGCAACTTGGAGTTCGATTTCCTTTTGGTCAAGTTCTCCTTCATGGAGAAGGTGACGAAATTTTTGTCGAGTTTCTGGCGTAGCACTTGTTCCCACCAGGGCATCAAGCACCCGTTCTTCCGCATGCAATTCTGCCTTTCCCTTAACTTCGGCGCGCAAACGCTCTCGTGTCATTTGAATCGCAATTTCAATAAGGTCTCGGATGATTTGTTCAACATCACGTCCCACATACCCAATTTCTGTAAACTTCGTGGCTTCCACTTTAATGAAAGGGGCTTGAGCCAGTTTTGCCAAACGACGAGCAATTTCGGTCTTGCCCACGCCTGTTGGACCGATCATAAGAATATTTTTAGGTAAAACTTCTTCTTTTAGTTCTTTGGGCAGCTGTTGGCGACGCCAGCGATTTCTTAGAGCAATGGCTACGGCTCGCTTTGCATCATCTTGCCCGACAATAAAGCGGTCCAATTCACTTGTAATTTCTCGAGGTGTTAAGGAAGTCATCGCTTTACAGGCTTTCTAATAAAATATTTTTATTTGTATATATACAAATGTCGGCAGCAATTTCAATGGATCTGCGAGCAATTTCCTCAGCATCAAGATCTTTAACACTGATGAGTGCCCGGGCAGCGGCTAAGGCAAATGATCCACCGGAACCTATGCCGATGAGACCGTCTTCGGGTTCTAGGACATCACCATTACCGGTTAGCACTAAGGATACAGAGGCATCGGCGACAGCCATCATGGCTTCAAGGCGGCGCAAATAACGATCTGTCCGCCAATCTTTTGCCATTTCAACGCAAGCACGTGCCAGTTGACTAGGATATTTCTCGAGTTTAGCCTCAAGGCGTTCGAAAAGAGCAAATGCATCTGCAGTTGCGCCGGCAAAACCGGCAATGACTTTGTTATCACCAATGCGACGAACTTTTCGAGCCTGAGATTTGATGATTGTGGCCCCCAAAGTAACTTGACCATCGCCAGCAATGACAACTTTCCCCTCTTTTCTGACACATACAATAGTTGTGCCATGCCATGAATCAGCATTGGTATTTGTAGAAATTAGTGAAGTTTTCATGATGTAACTCACATTGTAAAAATATAATTTATCATGTTACACGAAAAGTTCTCAAAGGCGCAAGAATTTGCTACGATGAATTTATTAACTATGGAGAGACAGATGGCTTATGATCGGAATAATATTTTTGCAAAAATTTTGAGGGGAGAGATCCCGAGTGAGCGTGTTTATGAAGATGAATTTGTTTTAGCGATCAAAGACATTAATCCCAAGGCTCCTGTTCACGTATTGATTCTTCCCAAAGGCCCCTATACGTCTTTACTCGACTTTTCTATTCGAGCTTCGACGGAAGAAATTTCTATATTTTTTCAAACAGTTGCTAAAATTGCGGAACTTCTGGGTCTTCAAGATCAAGGCTTTCGCGTTGTTTCTAATACAGGAGATCATGGAGGACAAGAAGTTCAACATTTTCATATTCACCTTTTGGGTGGGGCTGTTTTAGGAAAACTAGGCTGATAAATTTTGAAAATTTGGCTTGTATAAAAAAAGCCGCTGTCCCTTATGAGGGCAGCGGCTTTTTAAGTCTATTGTCTCTAGTGTGCTAGAATAGCCAACAATAAAAGAGACACGATATTAATAATCTTGATCATAGGGTTTATGGCAGGACCCGCTGTATCCTTGTAAGGATCGCCAACAGTGTCACCTGTAATGGCGGCCATATGGGCATCAGATCCCTTGCCCCCGTGATTTCCATCTTCAATATATTTCTTAGCATTATCCCAAGCTCCTCCTCCAGAGGTCATAGAAATGGCTAGGAACAAGCCCGTAATGATGGTTCCAATAAGCATAGCTCCCAATGCGGAAAAAGCTGAGGTTTGTCCGGCTATCGCATTAATAACGAAGTACAAAATTACGGGTGCTAACACAGGCAACAGTGAGGGGACAATCATTTCCCTGATAGCAGCTTTAGTTAACATATCAACTGCTGCACTGTAGTCCGGTTTGGCTTTGCCTTGCATAATACCTTTAATTTCTGCAAATTGACGACGCACTTCCACAACAACAGCAGCACCTGCGCGGCCAACAGCCTTCATGCCCATGGCGCCAAAGAGAAAGGGAAGCAATCCACCAATGAATAAGCCGACCAAAACATAAGGATCTTGAAGACTAAATTGAACATTTAGATGTTGAAAGTAATGTTTCAAATCTTCGGTATAAGCCGCAAACAAAACTAAGGAAGCTAAACCAGCAGAACCGATTGCATATCCTTTCGTGACTGCTTTTGTCGTATTGCCAACAGCATCCAGAGCATCCGTGACTTTGCGAACAGTTTTTGGCAAATTCGCCATCTCCGCAATTCCACCTGCATTATCGGTGACAGGACCATAAGCATCAAGGGCAACAACCATTCCGGCAAGGGCCAGCATAGTTGTAGCGGCAATCGCAATTCCAAAAAGACCTGCATTCATGTGAGCGGCAATAATACCCCCACAAATGACCAATACGGGTAATGCTGTTGATTCCATGGAAACGGCAAGACCTTGAATAATGTTCGTTGCATGACCGGTTGTAGATGCTTGGGCCACACTGCGGACAGGGCGGTAGTCAGTAGAGGTATAAAACTCAGTAATCCAGACTAACAAACCTGTTACACTTAATCCTGTCAAAGCACAATAAAGAAGGTTCATCGGCGTAAAGGACAAACCATCTGCCGTTAAAGGTTGATACAAACTGCTAAAAGTTTGTGTAGTAATGGCAACAATGAGACCACCAGAAATAATTGTTGCAGCAATGAATCCTTTATAGAGGGCATTCATGATGTTATTAGATCTGCCCAATCGAACAAAAAACGTACCGGCGATTGAGGCGAGAATACAAACGCCACTAATCAGCAAGGGGTATATCATGAGTGTTTTTTGGTCAGCGCCTGTAAAGAAAATGGCGGCGAGGAGCATGGAAGCCACAATTGTTACGGCGTAGGTTTCGAACAAGTCTGCAGCCATACCAGCACAGTCTCCAACGTTGTCACCAACGTTATCAGCAATAACCGCGGGGTTTCGAGGATCATCTTCGGGAATACCAGCCTCAATTTTCCCAACCAAATCTGCACCAACGTCTGCGCCTTTGGTAAAAATCCCACCCCCCAAACGAGCGAAAATAGATATAAGAGATGCGCCAAAGCTCAATGCAACGAGAGATTCAAGGAGTAAGCGTTGACTAATATTGATGGAGAGCAAGTAATAGTAATACAAAGAAACGCCCAAAAGTCCGAGACCAACCACCAACATTCCGGTAATTGCTCCAGATTTAAAAGCTATGTTAAGTGCGGGAGCTAAACCTGTACGAGCAGCTTCTGCGGTGCGGACGTTGGCTCTCACAGAAACATTCATACCAATATAGCCAGCAAGTCCGGATAGAACAGCGCCAATAAGAAAACCTACAGCGACAAGGGGCGCTAATAGGTAAGCCAACAAGGCTGCAATAATAATTCCTACCATAGCTATCGTGCTGTATTGCCGGTTTAGATAGGCCTTGGCACCTTCTTGAATGGCATTTGATATTTCTTGCATTTCTTTGGTGCCAGCGCTGGCTGCAAATACACTTCGTGCTGCCAACAGGGCATAAATTAATGCCAAAGCGGCACAGCTAAAAATAAGGGGAAAAGCATTTTCCATGGTCTTAAATTATCCTTCTCTTCAATTCGTTTTGCTAGAGGGTAATGTCCTCAATTGCCAGCAGAATGCCAGATATCGCTTTCTTGTGCAACTGTCTCGATTAAGGGAGCGGAAAAAAGGGGGAGGAGAATAAAGACCGATGTTTGTCAAGTTCCCTATTATAACAAATCACTTGCGAAAGTTAAGCATCATCTGTCAAAAATAGAAGGTAAGGATTTGTCAAAATAAGGAAGTATGCATATGGCTGGTCACTCTCAGTTTAAAAATATTATGTATCGCAAAGGCGCTCAAGATGCAAAGCGAGCCAAAATGTTCGCCAAAATTGCTCGAGAAATTTTTGTTTCTGTACGGGGAGGGTTAGCAGATCCAAGCTCAAACCCACGCTTGCGAGCAGCCCTCTCGACAGCCCGTGCAGCGAATATGCCCAAAGATAATATTGACCGTGCCATTAAAAAAGCCTTGGGAGGTGATGATAATTCCCACTATGAAGAAGTCAGATATGAAGGTTTTGGTCCCGGTGGTACAGCCCTTATTGTCGAAGGATTGACCGACAATCGCAATCGCACAGTGTCTGATGTTCGAACCGCTTTTACAAAATACGGGGGCAGTCTGGGGGAAAATGGGAGTGTCAGTTTTATGTTTGAGCGTATTGGCTTGGTGCGATATCCGCTTTCTGTGGGAAGCTATGATAATGTGTTTGAAGCTGTCATTGAAGCAGGAGCTGAAAATTTAGAGACCGAAGATAATGCCTTTGAAATTACTTCAACTGTGGAGTCTTTTGGAATGGTTCGGGATTATTTGGTGCAAAAATATGGTGATCCGTTGGAAGCCAAAGTCATTTGGCGCCCCACAACGATGGCGTCATGTGATGAAGATGCGGCTCAATCCTTGCTTAAACTCATCGATGTTTTAGAAGATAATGATGATGTTCAAAATGTTTATTCTAATGGCGAAATGAGCGAAGACGTTTTGAAAAAGTTGTCAGCTTAAGATGACGAAAGCGGTACGCATTTTGGGTCTGGATCCCGGATTGCGCAATACTGGATGGGGAATTATAGACAGTTTGGGGAACCGGTTAACGCACGTAGCTCATGGGGTTGTTCATTCTGATGCTAAAGATGATCTCGCCCACCGTTTATCTCAACTCTATCAGGCTCTTTTAAAAGTGATTGAGCTTTATCATCCCCATGAAGCTGCTGTTGAAGAAACTTTTGTCAATAAAAACCCTAGTTCAACCCTAAAACTGGGAATGGCTCGTGGTATTGTTTTATTAGCCCCAGCGCAGGCAGGATTGGTTGTGGGAGAATACGCTGCTAACCGGGTCAAAAAATCCATCGTGGGCGTGGGCCATGCGGATAAAAATCAAGTCGCCCTTATGGTTAAAAGATTGCTGCCATCGTGTGGTCATGTAACTGCCGATGCCGCTGACGCATTGGCTGTTGCTATTTGTCATGCTCATTATCGGGGTTCGTCATTTCTTTCCGCTTTCATAAAATCTTAACAAGCTCTCTGTATCCTTAAAATACTATTTGAAAAAAATTAAGGATAGAGAATGTCAGTTTTTGATGCCCATGATTTTGATGGTCACGAGCAAGTCACGTTTTGTTATGACGAAGCTTCGGGTTTAAAAGCCATAATTGCCATACATAACACGAATCTCGGGCCAGCTCTGGGCGGGTGCCGTTACTGGGCATATGCTTCAGAAGAAGAGGCTATCAAAGATGTTTTGCGATTATCGAGAGGAATGACTTATAAAGCCGCGCTTGCCAACCTTAAATTGGGAGGGGGAAAAGCCGTTATTATTGGAGATCCGAAGACAGAGAAAACACCGGAAAAATTACGGGCATTTGGTCGGTTTGTTGAGCGACTTGGAGGACTATATATTACGGCGGAGGATGTGGGAACTTCTCCCAAAGATATGAGCATTATCGCTGAAAACACACGGTTTGTTGTCGGTAGAGATGATAAAGAAGGCGGAAGTGGTGATCCATCTATCATGACAGCTCTGGGTGTTTTTGCCGGAATTCAAGCTTGCGCTTTTTACAAGTTGGGCAAAGAGGATTTGGCGGGCGTTCGTGTGGGTGTGGAGGGTCTGGGGCATGTGGGTATTGACTTGGTAAGAAGACTAGCCGAGGCAGGTGCTCATTTGGTCGTTACAGACATTAATAAAGTTCTCGTTCATAAAGCAATACATGAGTATGGCGCAAAAGCAGTCAAACCTGATGACATATTTGGTGCTGATGTTGATGTTTTCGTTCCTTGTGCTTTAGGGGGAATTTTAAATGATCAAACAATCCCTCAACTTAAGTGTAGAATTGTTGCTGGATCCGCAAATAATCAATTGGCAGAGCCATACCATGCAAAAGCTCTTGAAGAGCGTGGCATTCTTTATGCTCCTGATTATTTAATCAATGCAGGCGGGCTAATCAACGTGACCTATGAAGGTCCAAATTATAATGCTGACACCGTTAAGGACCATGTCGAAGGTATCTATTATACATTGTTAGAAATTTTTGAAACAGCAAAAGCGTATAATATGACAACGAGTGATGCCAGTGATCGCTTAGCACGTGATATTTTCAATAAAAAGTAATCTTGTATTACACACAAAGAGTGCTTAGATTTTAAAAGTAACTCAATGGTGCTTTTTTGTGAGATCACCCCTATGTCCCAATTCCTATGGCAAGCTTTCGTTACGTTATTTGTTATTATTGATCCCTTTGCCGTTGTTCCTATGTTTGTCGCTTTAACAAGGAATGAGTCTGCAATCAGCAAACGTCGAACGGCTTCAAAATCCACCATAATTGCCACTATTTTACTTCTCTCCTTTGCTTTTGTGGGCGATAAGCTATTGGATGCTATGAGTATTTCAGAGCCAGCTTTTCGCATCGCAGGGGGGTTTTTGTTGTTACTCGCAGCCATTGATATGGTTGTTGCGCGGACTTCCGGTATACGGTCAACGACGGGAGATGAAGCGGAAGAAGCGGCTCATCGCGACGATATTTCGGTTTTTCCTTTGGCTATACCTCTGATCGCGGGGCCAGGGGCATTAACCTCAATTGTTGTTTTAATGCGTCAAGCTGAAGTCATCGGATTTAAAGCTGAAATGGGGGTTGTCTTCATTTTAATGGGGGTATTATTGTTTACTTACTTTAGTCTACTGGTTGGTGACAAGGTGATGAAAATTCTTGGAGTGACAGGGACCAATGTCTTAACAAGAGTCTTTGGTATTATCTTAGCGGCTCTGGCTGTTCAAAATATCATTAATGGGATAACCATGGTGGTGAAAGATATGCTGGTATAACTATTCAAGGCCTTACTTTGCAAAAGGCCAACTTCCCCCGTGAGAGGGAGAAGTTGGTTCTAGATTTCTTAAGCCTCAGGGGCGCCTTCTTCTTGGGGAATTGATTTCATCGTCAGCTTAACTTTGCCTCGATCATCAAATCCCAGTACCTTAACGCGAACAGTATCCCCCTCTTTGACAATGTCGCTAACTTTTGCGACACGTTCTGGAGAGAGTTCACTAATATGGACCAAACCATCCCGGTTACCCATAAAATTAACGAAAGCCCCGAAATCCATGATCTTCACAACTTTACCGGTATAAATTTCACCAACTTCCGGATCACAAGCAATGCCTTTAATTGTTGCCAATGCTGCATCAATGGCTTTGGCGTCGACTGCAGAAATACTAACGGTGCCATCATCTTCAATGTCAATTTTTGCGCCAGTCGTTTCACAAATCTCACGAATGATTTTACCGCCAGGGCCAATAATGTCTCGAATCTTATCTTTAGGAATTGTAATTGTAACCATGCGAGGGGCATGGTCGCTTACAGATTCACGTGAAGATTCAATTTCTTTGCTCATTTCTTTGAGGATATGAAGACGACCGTCACGGGCTTGATTAAGAGCCACATGCATGATCTCCATGGTAATACTCGTGATTTTAATATCCATCTGAAGAGCTGTTATACCATTTGTTGTCCCGGCAACTTTGAAGTCCATATCGCCGAGATGGTCTTCATCACCCAAGATATCAGAGAGGACTGCAAATTTTTCACCCTCTTTAATAAGTCCCATAGCAATTCCAGCTACAGGGCGTGTGAGAGGAACACCTGCATCCATCATAGATAAGGATGTGCCACAAACGGTGGCCATAGATGAAGAACCATTAGATTCTGTAATTTCAGAAACGGTTCGAATGGTGTAGGGGAATTGTTCTTTTGAAGGGAGTAAAGGGCGAATAGCTCTCCATGCCAGTTTCCCGTGACCTATTTCCCGTCGTCCGGGAGAGGACATGCGGCCAACTTCACCAACCGAGAAGGGGGGGAAATTGTAATGAAGAAGGAAACGTTCCCGATATTCGCCTTCAAGGGCGTCAATGATTTGTTCGTCTTGCCCTGTTCCTAAAGTTGTAACAACAAGGGCTTGAGTTTCCCCTCGTGTAAATAAGGCGCTTCCGTGCGTGCGGGGTAACATACCTGTTTCACAAACGATGGGACGAATTGTACTTAAATCCCGACCATCCACGCGTATCTTATCATCCAAAATCATGGTGCGCAAAATATCGGCTTCTAATGCTTTCAATCCATGACTTAAAGCGGTCTCGTTTTCAATTTCAGGAAGAAGTTTTTCCTTAGTTACTGCCTTACTCGCCGCAATGGCAGTATATCGTTCTTGTTTTGTGGTAATGGCATAAGCTTTACGTAAATCTTTTTCAGCGGTTTTTTTAACTTTCGTGTAAATAGCTTGTGCATCATAAGGAAGAAGAGGTAATTCCCAATTTTCTTTGCCAGCATCTTTCTTGAGTTTTGTAATGGCATCAATGATGGGTTGAAAAGCTTTGTGGCCAAATTCAACCGCACCAAGCATAATATCCTCAGATAATTCTTGTGCCTCAGATTCAACCATCAACACGCCACTTTTTGTTCCAGCAAGAACGAGGTCCAATTGACTATTCATCAATTGAGAAGGAGTGGGATTGAGAATGTACTGGCCATCAGAATAGCCAACACGTGCCGCACCGACAGGTCCTTGAAAAGGAACGCCCGAAATGGCAAGAGCGGCGGAAGCGCCTACTAATGCAACGATGTCAGGATCGTTTTCTAAGTCATGACTTAATACGGTACAAATAACTTGAACTTCATTTCGAAAACCTTCAGGGAAGAGAGGGCGAATTGGCCGATCAATTAAACGAGAAGTGAGAACTTCTTTCTCCGAAGGTCGAGCTTCTCTTTTAAAGAATCCGCCCGGAATACGACCCACAGCATAAACTTTTTCTTGGTAATGGACGGTTAGGGGAAAAAAATCTACGGAAGGGTTGGGCTCTTTTTGTGCCACAACTGTACATAAAACAGTTGTTTCTCCATAAGTTGCCAATACAGAACCGCTAGCTTGACGCGCGACTTTGCCGGTTTCAAGGATGAGAGTGCGGTCAGCCCACTTAACTTCTTGGCGTGAAATTTTAAACATATTTGACATTAATATACCTTTTCATTTTGGGAAAATATTATTTCTATGAAGAGCAAAGCCCCAAAATTTTGCTCCCTAACATTTTTTTACATAATTTTAGTGCCCCAGGTAGGATTATGTATTGCTTTGAGATATCACCAAAAATATCTTATCGGCGAATATCAAGGCGCTTAATCAAGGTTTGATACCGTTCTTCGTTTTTGCTTTTCAGGTAATCTAAAAGTCGGCGACGTTGCCCAACCATAAGAATCAAACCTCTCCGGGAGTGAAAATCTTTTGCGTGTGTTTCCATGTGGCCAGACAAATTTCGTATACGTTCAGTCAAAATAGCAACTTGAACTTCTGGCGAACCAGTATCTCCTGGTTTTGTTGCAAATTCTTTAATTAATTCTTGTTTTCGTGACGCGGCTATCGACATCGGATTTTTATCCCTTCTATAATTAATAGTTTTTCAATATATTTGCTTAAGGTTAATTACCAAGCCTACTTTTTGTGTGTTTTTGCCTTGTCAGGAAACGCACCCTCGAACATCCTTTAAAGGTATGTTTGGGAATGAGATCTACTTAAAAACACGTTTTGGGTAGATATAACCATCATTAACTTCAGCGATGGCTATAACTTGATCCACTAACCACAATACAACCAAAGACACAAAACCCTTATTTTGATTCATGGGAATGGGTTGCCCTTGATTTATTTTTCTCGCTTCTTCTACCGTTATGGCAACTGCCGGGATGTCGTCCAGAACAGACCCAATAGGTAGGAATTGGCGATGCAATGTTAATTTATGACTGAATTCGCGCAAATTTTCCAGTGAAATCGCATCTTTTTCATGAAATTTTCCA
Organism: Alphaproteobacteria bacterium; assembly: GCA_016870095.1. NCBI lineage: Bacteria > Pseudomonadati > Pseudomonadota > Alphaproteobacteria > Alphaproteobacteria bacterium. The sequence continues at coordinate 95,147 of VGCI01000007.1, forward strand.
ACTTCTAAGCGTCTTAAACGAGAAACATACCCCACACTTCCCAGAACTTCTGCGATATCCCGAGCAAGAGAACGTACGTAAGTCCCCGGGCCGCAAGTGATGCAAAATGTCGCTGTGTCAGGTGAATCAATTGATTCAAGAACAAAATCAAAGATGGTGATAGGGCGTGTTTTAAGTATCATCGCCTCTTTCAAATGGGCCACTATTGATTCATCTCCGGAACGGGCCATGTCGTAAGCGCGCTTCCCTTCAATTTTAAGGGCGGAGAACAGAGGCGGGCGTTGATGGATGAGGCCGATAAATTGTGGCAATACAGCTTGAATTTCTTTCAAGGATGGGCGGTGATCATGGGTCTTAATAACAGCACCTTCAGCATCGTCTGTTATGCGCAGTTCCCCCCAAGTGACCTGGAATGAATACTTTTTTATATGTGCGACCACATAGGGAATTGTTTTTGTGGCCTCCCCCAATGCAATTGGGAGAACGCCAGTGGCAAGAGGGTCTAGTGTTCCTGCGTGTCCTGCCTTGGAAGCGCCCGAAATGCGACGAACTAAATTTGTGGCTTGTGTAGAGCTCATTCCGTAAGGCTTATCCAGCGTAATCCATCCATTAACGGCCTGGGCAGTCATGATAAATTTCGTCCAATGCGCACATTATGGTGAATAGCTACGGAAAAAATCAATCCCTGACCAATTAACAAAGTTAGCAAAGCTGTCCCGCCGTAGGAGATAAGCGGTAAGGGGACCCCCACCACGGGAAGCATTCCCATGACCATGGCCATGTTAATAAATACATATAAGAAGATAGTTGTTGTAATGCCTATTGCAACGAAGCACCCAAAGGAATTTCGACTCGCTATGGAGACATGAAAACCATAAGAGAGGAGCAGGGCATATAGGCTCAATAGCAAAATACCACCCATTAAACCAAATTCTTCACTGAACATAGTGAAGATAAAATCAGTTTGTTTTTCTGGCAAGAAATTGAGGTGGCTTTGAGTGCCTTGGAGAAAACCCTTGCCTGTGATTCCACCAGACCCAAGGGCAATTTTAGATTGAGTAATATGGTATCCCGCGTTGGCCGTGTCCATTTTTGGATCAAAAAATGTAAGAATACGCTTTTTTTGATAATCATACAGAAGTGTCCATATTATAGGACTTGTTGCCAGCACACCTCCTCCGATAGCCGCAAATTTCCACCATTGAACGCCCGCTGCAAAAAAAATGGTAGCTCCACATAAAATCAAAATTACAGCCGTTCCTAGGTCCGGTTGACGCATAGCAAGAAAAGTGGGCATTAGAACGAGCACTAAGGGGACGACTAAAGTGGAGAATTGACGAATTTCAACAAGGGGACGCTTATGAAAATATCGAGCCAATGCAAGTACAAGGGCAATTTTCATCAACTCAGTCGGTTGAAGTTGAATTACGTATAAATCTATCCAACGAATAGCACCTTTTCCCAGAAAACCCATAATTTCCACCGCAACAAGCAGGAGAAGAGACAAAAAGTATAAGGGGTAAGCATATGCCATCCATGTCCGACTATCTATTACGGCAACGCACATCATAATGAGGGTTCCGATTGAAAATCGCATTATTTGCTTCCAGGCCCAGGGATGCATGTTTCCATTGGCAGCGGAGTAAAGCATGAGAAAACCAATGCTTGCGATAAGAAAAAGCAGTCCAAGCACCCACGGGTTAATTTGGCGGATAAGAGAAAGTTTGTTGACGAGTAATCTCATACAGTTGTCATAGCATTTCATAACATTCAATTTTGTGCACTTTACTCAATTTTATAGATTGGATGCAATAGTCAAACAAATGAGACTTTAAGAGAGTATTTTTATACCTTAAGTATTCCTTAAATATGGTCAGTAAATTTTAAAATTCAAAAAATAGATAAACTTTTACAAAATTAATAAAATTTTAAAACTTTTCCGATATTAATTAAAGTATAGCGCGGGAATTCTCCCAGTGTGGGGGAACAGAAGGAGGCGAAATTATGGTTGAAAGCTTACAACATAAACTTGATCGGGTAAGACCGCCTCGAGTTCAAATTACCTATGATGTTGAAATTGGTAATGCCATTGAAATGAAGGAATTGCCTTTTGTGATGGGAATTCTTGCCGATTTATCAGGAATGCCAGCTGAAGCCCTTCCTAAGGTTAAGGATCGTAAATTCGTAGAAATTGATCGAGATAATATTAATGAGATTATGGCATCCATTAATCCTCGCTTAGTCTTGCGTGTTAATAACACCTTGGCGAATGACGGTACTCAAATGAGTACGGAATTATTCTTTAAAAATCTTGCAGATTTTGAACCCGTCAACGTCGTGAAACAAGTTCCAGCGTTGGAAAGATTATATGAAGCTCGAACGCGACTAAAGGACTTACTTACTAAGTTAGATGGTAACGATACCTTGGGTGAACTTTTGCTCGAAGTGATTAGCAATACGGAAAAGCGGGATGCTTTAAAACAAGAGTTGGGTATTAATGATGCCCCAGCTCCTGAAGCGCCTAAAGCCTAAATAAGGAGATACGAATATGGCTGACGATACAAACACACCGGCTCCCGCAGATGAATCCGCTCTTGACGTATTAATGTCAAAAGGGAAATTGGCACGGGACGACTCTCAAAAACCATTTGCACGAGATTTGGTGACAGAATTTGTCAATCAAGTTTTAGAGCAAGGTACTGTCGTGAGTAACGATACGGTTGCGTTTATTAATCAACGTATTCTGGAAATTGATGATCTCATTGCAAATCAATTAAATGAAATTATGCATGACCCCGCCTTTCAAAAATTAGAAGGATCCTGGCGGGGGCTTAGCTATTTGGTGATGAATACAGAAACGGCTGTACATTTGAAACTCCGTTTAATGAACATTACCAAAAAAGAATTGCTTGATGATCTGGAAAAAGCGGTTGAGTTTGACCAAAGCCAAATGTTTAAAAAAATCTATGAAGAAGAATATGGAACGTTTGGTGGCCATCCCTATTCCTGCTTGGTGGGAGATTATGAATTTACCCGACATCCACAAGACATGGAACTGCTTCAAAAAGTTTCTCAAGTTGCGGCCGCAGCTCATGCCCCATTCTTAACAGCTGCAGATCCCAAATTATTCGACCTTGATAGCTTTGAACATCTAGGTGTTCCCCGTGATCTTTCAAAGATTTTTGAAAGTCTCGAAATGATTAAATGGAATTCTTTCCGGGAAACAGAAGATTCTCGCTATGTTGCCATGTTATTGCCGCGCGTTTTGATGCGCTTGCCTTATGGTGCCAATACACTTCCCGCAGAGGGATTAAACTTTGAGGAAGATGTTGCAGGCGCAGATACATCTAAATTTTGTTGGACAAATCCTGCCTATATATTGGGACAACGGATTACCAATGCTTTCTCTTTGTATAAATGGACAGCGGCCATTCGAGGTGTAGAAGGTGGCGGTATTGTTGAAGGATTACCCGCCTATACGTTTAAAACAACCGATGGAGATATTGCCTTAAAATGTCCCACGGAAACATCAATAACCGATCGTCGTGAAAAAGAATTAAGTGATCTTGGTTTCATATCTTTATGTCATTGTAAGGGAACAGATTACGCCGCATTCTTTGGCGGTCAGACAGCCCAAAAGCCAAAGATCTATAATCTTGAAGATGCAAATGCTAACTCCAACCTATCGGCAAGATTGCCTTACATTTTGGCAGCTTCTCGTTTTGCTCACTACATTAAGGTCATTATGCGCGATAAAATTGGCAGCTTTTTGACTCGTGGTAACGTGGAAGATTATTTGAACACTTGGATTGCAAGCTATGTGGTGATGAATGATAACGCATCACAACCCGTGAAAGCAAAATTCCCCTTAAGAGAAGCTCGGATTGACGTATACGAAGTCCCAGGAAAACCAGGGTCTTATCGATCCGTTATCTATTTGCGACCGCATTTCCAAATGGAAGAACTCACAGCTTCTATCCGTATGGTTGCAACCTTACCGCCACCTGCAGCGCAATAAAGCTGGGTGCTTATTATTAGACAGGAGATTTAGAGATGGCTGAATTACACGATAAAGCCCAAAAAACAACGCCGACGCTGCAACAGCTTTCCCAAGCTGGTAACCCACCTTTGGGCACGGTCACGAGTAGTTTTTTCATTTCGATGGATCAAGTTTTTAACACATCGAATGTCGGATCCGGTGCAAGTGCGAATGCAAGCAATCTGGCAAATACGGTACAACTCTTGTGGTATAGCAGCGTTGAAGAGCGGCCTTCACAAGGTAACAGTACCAGTGACTTTAACGCGAGCGCGACTCTTGTTCATAGTCTGCTTGAAATGCATATTATGACTGACTCTGCCATGCCCACTTTGCGTCAAAATATGAGGCAAAATGTACCCATTGCTCAAATTAAGATTACGCGCGTGGGACATTTGGGTGATGGACAAGATAATGTGGAAATGTATTCATCAACATTTACAAATTGTTTTCTGGAAGCCATTGAAGAATTTCCCGACAGATTGATCGTTAAAGCTCGTGTTAATACGCGCTCGGATACGGCTGCTGCTACAGACTTTACAGCAACACAGGCTACTGCCTCTGGAAGCACAGCTTCTGGTTGGGATTATACACAAAACGCACCCATTGCCTCATAAATTTGAAAAGGGGGCCGTTTTTTTCTTCCTTAAAAAAGCGACCCCCTATCTTTATTAACCTCCCTTTCATGACAATAAATTTTTAAAAAATAATACCGAGCTCAGCAACTTTTGCGTATGAAAATTCAAAGCTTTGAGCCAATGTTTATACCTACTTCCCCCTATAAATATAATTATTAGTAAATTTTCTATTAATTTTTATTAAATTAATGTTATATTTTTCTTATTGTGGTGTGCATACTGAGTTGTACGCGATTTAAAGCGTCTTTATAAGGCTATTTAAATTATGCTGTATCGGGGAATACGGGGGAATTAGGGTTGGCAGATATACTAAGCGACAAAATGCAAAAGGCACCCAATACGACTCAGCAAATTCCCCAAACTGGAAATCCACCCATCGGGACCGTTACAAGCAGTTACTTTGTTTCTATGGATAAAGTCTTTGCGGTGTCAAATGTGGGCGCGGGTGATAGTAAAGGCAAGAAGCATGTTGAAGATGCTGTTCAGTTGTTGTGGTTTACGAGCGTTGAAGAGCGTCCTTCGCAAGGGAATATGACAACAGATTATCAATCCAGTGCCACTTTGGTTCACTCGTTACTTGAAATGCATGTTCAAACCGATTCAGCCATGCCAACTTTACGGCAAAATATGCGCAATAACACACCCATAAAAAAAATAAAAATTACCCGGGTTGGGCACTTGGGGGCAGATAAAGATAATACAGAATTATATTCAACCACTTTCACGAATTGTTTTCTTGAATTCATTGAAGAATTTCCAGACAAGTTGATTGTCAAAGCACGGGTTAATACCCGCTCTGATACGGCGGCTGCTACGAAATATGATGCAACACAAGGCACAACATCAGGAAGTACAGCTTCGGGTTGGGATTATGCACAAAATACCGCAATGGCCTAGTAATCTTTGCATTATGTATGTTTGGTATCTATGCGATTTTAAGAACACTCTTAAAAAGAGGACATTATAGAAAGTTGAGGATATGGGTAATGCTTTAAAAAATGCACGGGCAGAACCCAAAAAAATAGCTGGTGCACCTGTTCCCTTATTTGATCGGCTCATTGATGAAGACCCAGAATCTGAAAAGGAAGTTCCCTCAAAGCGATATTATAATCGCTTTGAACTCATTCAATCCATAGAACGCGAAGTTGAACGTATTTTAAATACGCGCGCGACAGTTAAGCGGGATGAATATGAGGATTTCTCAGAAAACCCGCTGAATTATGGCTTGCCAGAGATGTTTGGGTTGGGTGATTTTTCGCAATTTGATGCCACGAAGGTAGATGAATGGCCTCGTATAGAAGATTTGTGTGCCCAGGCGATTTTACGCTATGAGCCTCGAATTAAGAATGTCACGGCTAATGTGACAGGGTTTGATAAGAAAACACAAAGCTTAAGCATGACTATTCAGGCAGATTTTGCCATAAAAGAATTTCAGGGAGAGCTGACATTCCCAACGGTGTTTCTGATGGATCAACGCTGATACCACTCATAAAAGTTAATATATATTCTTCGTTTACAAAGAATTATTTTTAATAAAGGCAACGAAATCTTTAACGTCATTAAAATCTTTATAAATACTCGCAAAACGAACATAGGCTACAGCATCCAAGTTTAGAAGGGCATCCATGGCCATCTCACCTATGTCAGTTGTTAAAATATCTGTTTCGCCCGATGTTTCCAATTGACGAACAATACTCGAAATGACACGCTCCGTTCTTTCAGGATCTATAGCGCGCTTGTGAAGGGCACTTTCAATAGAACGGGCAAGTTTATCTCTATCAAAGGGAACACGCATACCGCTTTTTTTAATAACCATCAGATCCCGTAATTGGACGCGTTCAAATGTCGTGAAGCGTGAACCGCATTCTGGGCAAAATCGACGCCGCCGGATAGTGGCATTATCTTCTGTCGTGCGAGAATCTTTTACGCCGGTGTCGGGGTGACTACAAAAAGGGCAGCGCATGCTTTCATGAAACCTTCAAATGAGGATAGATCGGAAATTGGCGACATAAGGATATAGCTTGTTGCTTAATTTTCTGTGTGGTTTTTTCATCGGGGGTGTGGATCACTTCAGCAATCATATCAGCAATTTGATTAAATTCAGCAACGCCAAAGCCACGCGTTGTACAGGCTGGACTGCCCAAACGAATACCGGAAGTAATCATAGGCGAGGTATCATCAAAAGGAATGCCATTTTTATTGCAGGTAATATTAGCAAGGCCCAGGGCTGCTTCAGCAGCTTTACCTGTTATATTCTTCTTTCTCAAATCAACCAAAATAAGGTGTGAGTCAGTCCCCCCTGACACAAGAGAAAATCCCAATTCAATAAGACGTTGCCCCATGCTTTTCATATTGGTTACGATATTGGCGGCATAGGTTTTAAATTCTGGTTTTAAAGCTTCGCCAAAGGCGACAGCTTTAGCGGCAATAACATGCATTAAAGGGCCTCCCTGAAGACCTGGAAACACAGCGGAATTAATTTTTTTGGCTAGGTTCTCGTCGTTGGTTAAGATAATACCGCCTCTGGGTCCCCGTAAGGTTTTGTGAGTTGTTGAGGTAACAATATGTGCATGGGGAATCGGGCTTGGAAATAAACCTCCTGCTACAAGACCGGCAAAATGTGCCATATCCACCATGAAGAAAGCCCCTACGGATTCAGCGATTTGACGCATGCGCGCAAAATCAATGAAACGAGGGTAAGCAGAGCCTCCCGCAATAATCATTTGGGGGCGTTCAGCCTCGGCAATTTTAAGGATAGCGTCATAGTCGATAAGGTGAGTTTCGGGGTGTACATTATAACTGACAGATCGAAACCATTTTCCAGAAATATTGACAGAAGAGCCATGGGTTAAGTGTCCCCCAGAGGCTAAAGACATACCTAAAATTGTATCGCCTGGTTTTAAAAGAGCTAAGAAAACGGCCTGATTCGCTTGACTACCTGAGTGGGGTTGCACATTAGCAAACGAACAATTAAATAATTTTTTAACGCGTTCGATAGCCAATTGTTCGGCTATATCGACATATTCACATCCCCCATAATATCGACGGGCTGGATATCCTTCGGCGTACTTGTTTGTCATTATTGAGCCCTGGGCTGCCAATACAGCTGATGAAACAATATTTTCAGAGGCAATCAATTCAATTTGATCTTGTTGACGGTGAAGTTCTAAACGAATAGCTTCTGCAATTTCTGGGTCAATTTGATTTAAAGATTCATTATTAGGGAGCATATGTTAACACACCGTTATATTAAGAGCTGTATTTTCTCCCTACCATATCGAAAAAAACAATCTTTAGCAAAAAAATTGCAACGGCTTAAGCAAATTCGGAATTCTCACTTAATGGGTATTTATGGATTTTAAAGCATTTTTAATCATCAATAGATCTTGCCAAGACTGTGCTTTTTGTCCGGGAGACCGCAAAAGAAAGGAAGGATGATAGGTAGCCATTGCCTTCAGAGGTGCTTTTAATTCAGGGGAATGATAGGATTGCCAGGTGCCTCGCAGTCGCATAATTCCGTCATTCGTATTGAAAAGAGTTTTCATGGCAACCCCTCCCACAAGAACCAAGATTTCTGGTTGAATAAAGGCAATATGCTTTTCAACGAAGGGTTTGCAAGCTGCAATTTCTTGAGGGGTTGGTTGACGATTTCCTGGAGGACGCCAGGGAACAATGTTGGTTATGTAGACGGATTCTCGATTCAAGCCGATGGTCGCAAGCATTCTGTCCAGAAGCTGACCACTCACACCGACAAAAGGAACACCTTGCCGATCCTCATCAGCGCCGGGAGCTTCGCCAATGAGCATCACTTTTGCTTTTGGGTTTCCATCAGCAAAAACAAGATTTGTTGCTGTTTTCTTTAGGGCACACCCCTCAAAACCTTCAAGGGCACGTCGCAAATCTTCAAGGGTTTGACAGTATGCTAAATTCACCGGCGTCCCAGGTATTGATGGCATTGAGGCAGAAGGGGTTAGGACAGAACTCACCGAAATTTGAGGGGAAGGTGTTTTCGGGGGAATTGTCCGAATAGCTGCAGCATGGTTAGCTGGGGTATCATCAACAGCTATAGTGATGCCTAATTCTTGGTACCAACGTAAAGTTTCAATAAGTTTCTGATTTATCATCATACTTACTTTGGGTAAAGTAAAATTAGATGACAAACAAGTCCTTTTTTGAAACGGAAACATGATATGGATGAAATGCACTATGACGTTGTCATTGTCGGAGCAGGTCCTTCAGGTCTTTCCGCAGCTATTCGACTCAAACAACTTGATACTTCTCTTCGGGTTTGTATTTTGGAAAAAGGGTCTGAAGTGGGGGCCCATATTATCTCAGGCTGTGTTTTTGATCCCCGTGCCTTAGAAGAACTCATTCCGGATTGGCGTCAGAAAGAAGCCCCTCTAACCATTGCGGTTCGAGAAGATCGCTTTTCCTTCCTTACGCGTCGTTATCAGTTCCGCTTGCCTGTTCCTCTTCAAATGAAAAATGCAAATAATTATATGATCTCCCTCAGTCAATTCTGTCGGTGGTTAGCTCGTCAGGCGGAGGCTATGGGTGTAGAGATTTATCCCGGATTTGCTGCTACTGACCCTTTATTTAATCATCAAGGAGACCTTTGGGGAGTGAAAATAGGGGATCAAGGTGTAGGACGTGATGGACAGCCCACCCACTCTTATCAGCCAGGCCTTGCTATTTATGGAAAGCAAATTCTCATTGGAGAAGGATGTCGAGGAAGTTTGGCCGAGCTTTTAATGCATCATTTTCATTTGAGAGAGGAGTCTTGCCCGCCAACATACGGATTGGGTTTAAAAGAAATATGGGAAGTGAAGCCAGAATTGCACAAAGAGGGTCGGGTCATTCATAGTATTGGATGGCCCTTGGATTTTCAAACTTATGGGGGAAGTTTCCTCTACCATTTGGCCAATAATCAAGTGGCGGTGGGATTTGTGGTAGGCCTAGATTACCAAAATCCTTATTTGTCGCCATTTGAAGAATTTCAGCGATTTAAAATCCATCCGGCTATTCGACCTTTGTTTGAAGGAGGAAAGCGCTTAAGTTTTGGGGCAAGAGCCTTAAATGAAGGGGGATGGCAATCCCTCCCAAAACTCACCTTTCCTGGCGGAGCGATCATGGGATGCAGTGCAGGTTTTTTGAATGTGCCTAAGATTAAAGGTACACATACCGCCATGAAATCAGGAATGCTCTGTGCTGAAGGTGTATTTGAAAAGCTACAGGGAAGAGTTAACGATTATGAACATCGATTCCACCAAAGTTGGGCAGCTAAAGAGTTGCATCAAGTGCGTAATATTCGTCCCGGATTTCGTTGGGGAATGATTCTGGGGCTTATAAATGCGGCACTGGAAACATACATACTGCGTGGTCGATCACCTTGGACCTGGCGAAATCGTAGTGATCATAAAAGTCTACGCTTGGCGAAAAATTCAAAAAAAATAATTTATCCTAAGCCGGACGGTAGAATAACTTTTGATCGACTCAGCTCTGTTTTTTTGTGCAATATACATCATAGCGAAAATCAACCCAATCATCTCAAGCTTAAAATTCCTGAATTAGCAATTTCTCATAATTTAAAACTTTATGATAGCCCTGAGCAACGCTATTGTCCTGCCAGTGTCTATGAGATTGTAGAAACTGAGGAAAGCCCGCAACTTCATATTAACAGCGCCAATTGCATTCATTGTAAGACTTGTGATATCAAAGACCCATTCCAAAATATTCAATGGGTACCTCCAGAAGGTGGAAATGGGCCTAATTATACGGATATGTAGGCACAATAGTTTTTCTTGAAAGAATTTTTAGGAATTGTCCATGAATATTACGCGTCTTGCTCCTGCCAAAATCAATCTTATGCTTCATGTGGTCGGACGTCAGGTGGATGGGTATCATCATTTACAAACTCTCGTAATTTTTGCTGATTATGGTGATGAAATTAGAGTGGGAAAGGCCGAATCATCAAGCTTAACGATTGATGGTCCTTTTGCGCCTCATGTTCCTTTGTCTGCGGATAACATAGTAATTTTAGCTGCACGTTGGGTCAAAGAGCGCTTCCCCATTGTTGACCAAGTCCATATCCACTTAACCAAGAATTTGCCGATTGCTTCTGGTATGGGGGGTGGGTCGAGCGATGCTGCCGCTACCATTGCCGCACTGCTTTCTTGTCACGAAATTTCATTAACAAGTGCCCAAGAAGATGCTCTTATATTGGCATCCGGGGAATTGGGAGCAGATGTTCCTATGTGTTTGGCTCATCAATTTGGCAGAGGGCCCCTGTTATGGATTGATAGCTCTGGGCGCGAATCGCTTCCTCTCCCCATAAATGGAGATATAAAAGGGGTGATGGTTCTGGTCAATCCTGGTGTTCCTATTTCGACTCCTGCCATTTTTAAAAAAATTCAGCCTCCCTATACAGCGTCTCAAGATTTTAAAAATCTCTTAGAGAATCATTTTCAAGGTAATGTCGTGGAGTATTTAAAAGCTCAAAAAAATGATTTAATGGAATCCGCAACAACCCAAGAAGCAAAAATTGGCAAACTGCTTCAAGCTCTTCAAAAAGCTCCGGGATGTTTGATTGCAAGAATGTCGGGCAGTGGAGCAACTTGTTTTGCTATGTTCGAAGATGAAGAATTTGCGAAATCAGCATTGATTCGAAAAATGCCTAAAGCTTGGGGGGTGACTTGTAACTTTTGGGGGTCCGTTGAAAAATAATCACTGCCAAATGCCCCAGAAATCAATGATGACAAAAAAAATTGGGTTTGTGATCATTCTAGCCATCGCTTTTATTCCAAATATTATCGCTACCGAAATAGAAAAATTTGATCCGAAAAAGATGAAAGTTTCTCTTGCTGGAATTAAATTAATTGCAAGATTTGAAGGGTTTCAAGATAGCATTTATGAGTGCCCAGCAGGAAAACCTACAATTGGTTTCGGCCATGTTGTGGAAACATCTGAGACAAATAAATATTTGAAGAAATTATCACTCAAAGAGGGACTAACGCTTTTAAATTCAGATATTGTTGATAGATATGAACCTGATATTCAAAGACTAGTTACCATTCCTTTGGAACAAGGCCAATTCGATGCTCTCACTTCTTTTGATTACAACTTAGGGGCAAAAAATTTAGGTAATTCAACACTTTTACAACATCTCAATGCGGCGGACATTCATCAAGCCTCTCTTCAATTCCCTTTATGGCGCAAAGCCGCTGGTCAATATCTTCCCGGTTTGTTCAAAAGAAGGTTAGCGGAAATGTTTATATTTAGAGGGGACGATAAAATTCCTGAGGATTTGGGGACTATTCCGACCAGCCTTCCGGGCGAAACTTTGTTGATGGTTTATCAAAACTTGGCGCCGGCCGTGCAACGCGAAGCGCAGGATATTTACCTAGAATATAAAGCAAATAGTCGTTAGCTGTCCCTCTTATGAGGGCATTAGACAAACAAAAGTCCCTCAGAGGACAAATTCTTAACAATGGCGATTAACAGAAATTTAGAAAAACCAGATGGCCTATAAGCCGGGTTCTGTCCATAAGGTTTGCACCTTACTGGATGACTATTCATCTGGGACGGCTGTTACCAGCCGCCTCGAGCGATCAACCCGGATGACATGCACAAACACATTGGAGGAGTTTCCTCCTCCCTCATCCCTATTAGATCTTGCTCCGGGTGGGGTTTACCCTGCCACTTCTGTTACCAGAAGTGCGGTGCGCTCTTACCGCCCCATTTCACCCTTACCTCAAGCTTTCGCTCAGGCGGTATAATTTCTGTGGCACTTTCCCTAAAGCCAGCCTTTATTAACTGACCCCGGCGGACGTTATCCGCCACCCTGTTTGTGTGGAGCCCGGACTTTCCTCCCATTTGTAGTTGCCTACAAATCAGCAGTCATCCAGCCATCTGGTACCTGACAAGATAGGTTTCCTTTGACGTTTTGTCAATGAAGCGATATTGTCGGTGAACCAAATCAAAAAAAGCTGCTCGTTTAGACGGACACATCAACAATACTTAAATTTTGTGAGTTAGGAAGAAGGCAATATGTCAAGCAATCCCATTTTGGTGCAAATTATCCGCGGAGATATGATAGAAAGTTTTTTTCGCGGTGCCTACGTTATCATGGATTCAGCTGGTCAAATTATTGATTCTGTTGGAGATATTGATCGCCCTATTTATCCGCGCTCCGCTTTAAAACCAATTCAGGCTATTGGTCTGTTAGAATGTGGGGCGGGAGAGGCATACAAGCTATCACTTCCTGAAATTGCTCTGTCGTGTGCTTCGCATAATGGGGAAGAGCGTCATATACACATTGTCAACGAATGGCTTGAACGCTTGGGTTTTGATTGCAATATTTTGGAATGTGGCATTCACGCATCCATGAATCAGGAAACGATGTTGGCATTTGTGCGTGCGGGCAATAAATTAACACCTGCCCATAATGCTTGCTCTGGTAAACATACAGGATTTGTGACGCAAGCGCTTCACATGAAAGTACCTGTTGCGGGTTATACGCACTTAGATCATCCTGTTCAACAGCACACAAATCGCATGATTGAAGAGATGATCGGTATCAGTGTTACTGAAGCTCCCAAAGGGATTGATGGTTGTCAGGTCCCGGTAATTGGAATGCCGTTAAAAAATTTGGCTCACGGGATGGCGAAAATGAGTAACCCAATAGGGTTAAGGCCTGCTCTATCGAAGAGTATTCAAAGGATTGTTACGGCTATACAGACCCATCCAGATTTGATTGCAGGTACGGGACGATTCTGCAGTGCAATTACACTAGGTACTGAAGGGAAAATTTTGGCAAAGATGGGAGCAGATGGTGTTTTCTCTGTCATTTTACCAGAAAAAGGATGGGGAATTGCTTTGAAAATAGACGACGGTAATCTGGTTGCCGCTGAGGTGGCTATCTTGGGTATTTTGACAAAGCATAATCTTGTCGCCCCTCATTCCACTTGGGATCGTTGGGCGCACCCCACTATTAAAACATGGAATAAACAGATTGTAGGGGAAATTTCTTTCGTCGGCTAATTTGGGATTAAACATATGGTTATGACGTATGTTCTTTTGGGAGTCAGCTCAGTCTATATCGTGGTTAAAGATGTCCGTTTCCAGCACATTCCCCTAAAAGGCTTAGCCTTATTCTTTGGGGCGAGTCTTCTGAAACAGTTTTGGGAACCGGAACTTGAAGGAATTGGGGTTGCGGTGAGCTTGGTGATTATTTTGCTGAGTTGTTATGGGCTGTTTTCCATTTTTAAATGCAAACCGACCATGGGTACTGGTGATTTACTGTTAGGTCCCAGTTGTGGTCTATGGCTGCAATTTTTAGAACTTCCTGCTTTTTTAGTTATGACGGGTCTTTTGGGATTAATTTTAGGCGTTTATTGGCGATACCGCTGGAAAATGATAACCTTTCCTTTTGCTCCAGCCCTGCTATTCGGATTAGGTATTTCGCTCATAATGCGTTGTTTTTGATAAGGGAATGGGCTATGAGTTGTGAAATCATTAATGTTGAAGAGACTCTAATAAAATGATGCAAAAAAAAACATCATCCTTTTCGGTACCATGGGGCATTGTTTTAAAATGCCTCGTATCGGGAAGTCTAATCTACTGGCTGCTAAATAAAATTGATATTGTTAATGTTTGGGAGATTATCAAAGAGCTGAACGGTGGAATTTTGTTAGTTGTTTTGCTTCTAATTTGGTTGACTCTTTTTGCAATCGCGAAACGTTGGCAATTGGTGACTCAGTTGGGGGGTATGGATCCGCCATTAAGTCATTTGACTGAAGCCACTTTCATTGGGGCTTGTTTTAATCAGTTTCTGCCAAGTTCAGTGGGGGGAGACTTCTTCCGCATACTGGCAATACGTCGCTATGGAGCTTCTTTAAATGAGGCTGTCACAAGTGTTTTTATGGATCGTTTATTTGGTTTTATTTCCCTTGGGATTTTGTGTTTACTCGTCATTCCTCTAGAAGGGCAAGCTTTGCTGAATTCTGATCTCAAGTGGCCCTTCTTACTGACATTGTTGCTTCTTGGAGGCACACTGGGAGGAGGATCCTTGCTTCTTTTTTTTCCTAAGCGATGGCAAGGATATTTCTTTATCCGGCCCTTTCATTCGGCCATTGAAGTGGTGCAAAGGTCTTTGAAAAAAAGGATTTTGTTTTTAAGCATGTTCATGACTTCCTTTATAGCAAGTATCTTACTCATTTTAGGATTGCAAATATTGATGTTCGCCTTTGATATTCCTTTGACTTGGAAACAGGGGGCCGCTATCTTACCGGCGGTTATTTTACTTGCATCGTTGCCCATCTCATTTGCAGGATGGGGATTGCGTGAAGGCGCAATCATGATGGCTTTAGGCGCCTATGGTGTGCCACAAGAAACTGCTCTCGCTATGTCTCTTGTCTATGGCACATTGCATCTCGCGAGCGCGTTTCCTGGCTTGATATTATGGATTTTAGACAAGCGTCGATTAAAACCATCTGTGTCGTCTGCGTAAGGAAAATACCCCTTAAACAAAATAATCCGAATGAAGGGGGGTTGTGTTGAAATGGGATTTTCGGTCATAATCCCTACCAGGATTAATGACTCAAGGTGTTACATGAGGTGTTCTTATTATTGCGTGGGCGATATCTATGATATCGACGAATTGGCTAAGTACCTAAGAGAAGAGGGGCGTGAGCCAAAATTTTACGATAACGTTGTTCATATTCGCAAAGAAAATGAAAATGAAACTTTCGGCGATGTTTTTATCTTTCCTTACGGCTGTGCTATTTTTTGGGGATTAGAAGAGGAGGAAGAACACGTTATTCTTTCTGAACTACGACCGTATGTTGGTTATCCTTTGATGTTCCCTACTCATGATCAATCGACTTTTCATTACGGCAATGCCACAGTTATTGAAGAAGAAGATGACGAGATCGTTCTGGAATCAGACGATGTTTTAATAAAACTTTCTATATCTCATGGTTTATCTCAATCGGTCAAACTAGAATGGTTTGAAGAGTCTGTCAGTCATACTATTGAGAAAACACGCCATTTGCCTGAAGAACTTGCCCGAAAAGGGAAGATCTACATGTCACGCAAAAAACTTTCAAAAAAAATTGGGGCCTTATTTGCGGAAAGAAATTCCATAAACCTCCATAGTGATATTTTAGATACCCCTGAATTCTTTTGGCGACGACCCCGCTATGAGCCCTATTATCTTATGGCTTCTGAATATATGGACATCCAAACGCGCTTAGATATTCTTAATCGTCGCTTAAATGTTATTCATGAGCTTTACGATATTTTGTCCAGTGAGTTAAATCATCGGCATTCTTCGCGACTTGAGCTGACAATTATTCTTCTCATTTTAATTGAGGTCGTTGTTGTTTTACGCAATGAGCTTATGAAGCTTTTATAAGTTTTCGTGCAGTTAAGTCTTTAAAAGGAAGATAATTCTCTTTATTAGATTAGGTAATAGAAGGTAATTCTTAAGATTTTCGTTAGGTTATTGCAATTTAAAGATTTTCTTAAGAATATTTCCCTTTTCCATTGACCCTGCGTCAAGAATCATCTTATAAAGAGGATAATCTCATGAAAACGTGGGGCCCTTAGCTCAGTTGGTAGAGCATCTGACTTTTAATCAGAGGGTCGTTGGTTCGAATCCAACAGGGCCCACCATGAATCCTGCGGTTTAGCGGGGATCGCACAATAAGGAGAGTTTCTTCGGGTATACCCCGGGTATACTTTGAATTCAAGTTATGCCTTATAAAAATAGCCATTTTTTCAAATACATCCCAAAAGTCATTTTATTGCCCAAGTTCCTCTTGGCTTATACTCGGCAGAATTTCCAACCCCTGGATATTCTTTGATCCACATCAATGCGACAGCACGACAATGCGACATTAGAAAAATTATTGTCGATGAAGCGCAGAAATCCTAGTTGAAGGAAGTTTGAAAGTGTCGCATTATCTTTTGCGACGCCATGCGACAGACTTTTAAGGATAAGGTTGATGATTTGGAATAAGCATAAGGATTTCTCATCAGAGTTTCTAACCAAGTATCATGATTATGTCCTTTATGATGTCGCGCATCGTATTAAGGCATTCCTTCTTTATCCCCCTAACTGTTCTTGTGAAGGTATTTGCCAATGTGAGTCGATACGAGACAAGATCGTTCTGTCTTTGAATATGGATTTCTTGCATCAAGCTCAAGAAAGAAGCGCCTCTTCTGACCAGCTAAATGCCATGAAGATGATTTTCAAGATTCCGGACGATAGTTATTTCAAGGCTAATTATGCACGCAGTTATCCTGTATGGCTTATCGAAGAGAGATTGAGTCAAGAAGACAGGAAGAAAAATTTTAAGATCGTTGAGCAATTGGTATGGGGACTTCTTCGGCTTGCTAAAACATATGAGCTCTCGGTGTTTAAAGAGCCACGAGCGAGTATTAATGAAGCTGTTGAGATAATTTTGGGAGATACTCCTCTGAAGACGAAGACGAAGCAATTAGATCGAGAGCCACCCCTCTGTGGGGAAAAGGGCTATGGAGTCCAATTGAATATCTATAAATCTGTCTGTCATTTTGTGGCCGCTTACGAACATATGAAAGAGGATAATCCTTCTTTTTCTTTAACTCAGCCTGAACACATTGAAGCGTTTTTAAGTCTCTCCCACTGGATCAGAAATAAACTGCTCAAACTTAAAACGCCCAACATTAAAGAGAACTCCTTGTTTCCTGATAAGGCTCTGTTGCCTCTTCCAGCCTGGGTAAACAGCGATGATGTTCATGTTTCCATCGAGCCTTTTGAGCACAAGCTTCAGAAGATAAATGATTCACTGCAAAAAGTAGCTTAAAACCACTCCGGACCTCCGCAATATTTTTGCGCAAGTGTAACGCCACTCAATCTCAAAAGTTCTTTTTGTGAATCAACATAATTCGCCATAGATGTCACCTTGGTAATTTAATAATCCAAGTTTTTTCAATGACTTCCTTATCTATAATTATATTTGGCCTTGTTCATTTTTATTAATTTAGAGAGAGGAATACGTTTATGGAGGACTGGAATCAGCATCGATTGTTAAGTCGTAAGGAAGCCGCTGAGTTTTTGGGGGTGAAGGAGATCACGCTTGCGATTTGGCAATCATCTCGGCGTTATAAGCTCCCCGTTGTGAAGGTTGGGAGGCTCGTTAAATATAGGTTCGGGGACTTGCTCGATTTTGTTGAGCGACGGACAGTGAATCAATCAACACCTGAGGGAAAGAAGGCGAGCGATTCTTCTTTTGATAACCAATGAGGGCTTTATCGATGGAAGTTGAAGCTCAAGGTCCCAAAGGTTTTCGTAAAAGTCAGTGGGAATATGCTCAAGAGTTCATCGGTGCTATGGCTCAGAAGGGTATCTATTTTCATGATGAACTTATCGCCGATGGCATAATCCATCGTTTTGCCTCAGAAGAAAGAGGGGACAAAGACTGCTGGTATGTTTTTCATGGATTAGCTGGGGCTTTTGGAGATTGGCGTAGAGACATTCATGAAAAGTGGAGCGTAGAAAGAGGAAGTTTGTCTTATGAAGAAAAGGAGAATCTCAAGCACCAAATTGAAATTGCGAAAAGGAAATTTGCTGATGAAATTCAGCAAAGACACCATGGCAGCAGCTTATCAGCTTTGAGTCAATGGAATGGCTCTTCTGTGGTTGTGGATTCACCCTATTTGCGTCACAAAAAAGTTGAGGCCTTTGGCATACGCTCATCCCATGATTCTTTGGTCATCCCCATAAAAGATATGGCAGGAAAATTATGGAGCCTTCAGTGGATCGCTCCCGATGGCACAAAACGCTTTTTGAAGGGAGGGCGTAAAAAGGGGTGTTTCCATCATATTGGCATATTTGAGCACGGTAAGCCGATTTACGTTACAGAAGGTTATGCAACAGGCGCGAGTGTCTATATGGCGACCCATCAAGCAACGGTCATTGCTTTTGATGCGGGGAATCTTGATGCCGTTATTGAGGAATTCAAGAGAGTTCATCCTATGAGCTCAATCATTATGGTGGGGGATGATGATGTTTGGAAAGAAGTGAACATTGGGCGAGAAAAAGCGGAACAGGCTGCCCTTAAACACGGGTGTATTGTTGTCTTTCCTCAGTTTAGAAGAATGACGAGCAAACCTACTGACTTTAATGACCTACATGTTTTAGAGGGCTTAGAAGAAGTCAAAGCTCAACTTGAACGTGCACAAATGACTAAGGAAAGCGAGCCTGACCCTTTGCCCAATACCAGCACCCTTCTACCTGTTCTCCCCTTTACGTTAGACATGATGCCTGAATCTCTTCAGCCCTGGATAAAGGATGTTGCTTATCGGCGTCAATGCCCCATTGATTTTGTGGCAATTCCCACCATTTTGATGCTGTCGAGTTTGATTGGCGCGAGATGTAGTGTCAAACCTCACGAGAAGGATGATTGGACGGTCGTGCCCAACCTTTGGGGCGGAATTTTAGGTGATCCGGGGACATTAAAAACGCCTGTCTGTGGGGAGGTTCTGTTTCCTCTTGGGTATTTAGAATCAAAGGCGACCGAAGATTACAATGACAAAAAGATTAAGTATGAAGCTGAGAAAACAGCTTTTCTAGAAGGTAAGGGGTGCTCAGAGCGAAAATTAAAAGATATTGTGGACCAAAAAGACGGAGCCTTAAATAAGCAAGAAGACCTTGCTTTTGTGACAGATGAATTAGCTGCCCATCTCAAAAACAGCCCTACTGAACCCGCTTACAAGCGTTACAAAGTTAGTGATACGACCGTTGAGAAAATGCAGGAAATTCTTTCGAAAAATTCCCGTGGAGTTCTGGTGTTTCGTGACGAGCTTATGGGTTTCTTGGAGAGTTGGGAGAAGAAAGGCCATGAATCCGATCGATGTTTTTATCTCGAAGCTTGGAATGGCGACAAACCCTATACCATTGATCGCATTGGGAGAGGCATGGTTCATGCGGAAAATATTTGTGTATCGATTCTGGGAACAACACAACCGGATAAAATCTCGACCTATCTGAATAAAGCGATCAAAAAGCTCGATAATGACGGGCTGCTTCAACGGTTTCAGTTGCTCGTTTATCCCGATAAAAAAGCATGGAAACTTGTCGACGAGTATCCAGACCTTGTTGCAAAAAGCCGAGTGTTTGAGATTTGTAAAACCATCGATGCCATGACATTTACGGACTATGGCGCACAAGCCCCTGAGCCTCTATATGAAGGACAATATACCATTCCCTACTTTCGACTCTCCCCAGAAGCGCAAATCCCATTTCATGAGTGGCTCAAAACTCTTCAAGAAAAACTCGATGGTAACGATCATCCGATTATTCTTCAACATTTATCAAAGTTCAGAAGCCTCATGCCCTCCTTGGCGCTCATCTTTCACGTGGTTGATAATGCAGATGGGAAAAGGGAACGAGAGATAACATTGTCCTCAATTCAAAAGGCAGCGGCATGGTGCGCATATTTAGAGTCTCACGCCCGACGCATTTACGGGATGGTTTTGGATACAACTTTTGAAGCGGCACCAACGCTATCCAAAGCCGAAGAGTTACTGGCGTGGATGCGCAAACAATCCAGCCGTTCTGATCAACCCTTAAAACGGCGGTTTATCTTGAGATACTCCAAATTCAGAAGCTCCAAAGACCTTGATCTGCTTCTGGGTGATTTGGTGCAGATGGGGTATGTCCAGGAGGGGCCTGAGGAGAGGTTTAGGGTGGTTGGTGCGGAAAGTAATATTTGAATAATAGTCAAAATAATGAGAGTAAATGGCTAGAATTCCTTGCCTATCTTCTTAAACATTTTTCTATTCTTAGTTGAATATTAATAATTTTCACGGATAATGAAATGATATAAATTATTTGTGGGTATAAGCAAAGTGCAAGAAACAATTGATAAGCTCAAATTTGCAATACAAGAACGTAGAGAAGTTACTTTTTTGTATAAAGATAAATGTAGAGTTGTTCAACCTTGTGCTTGTGGATTATACGTTAGCAATCAAATTGCGGCATTAGAAGGTTATCAAGTTGGAGGCGAGAGTGAATCCGGTAAGATACCCGGATTTAAAAGTTTTACAGTTAGCGATATAAAAAATCTTATTATAACTGACAATATCTTTTCAACAAATCCTCCAGGATACAACCCAAATAGTGGAAAATTTAATCCGGTCTATGCAAGGCTTTGAAATAAAACTCATCAATCATTATCCGCAATAAATGGTAGTGATTGATGCATCAAATAGTTTGGGTTAGTTTTCTTTAGTACTGTCTTCTTTTCTATTATCCTCTATCATTGGTATGTTCAGTCCCTCAATTTCCTGAAGTGTCTTCCCCGCAATCCCTTGTAAATCACCATACATTCCAGCTGTAGCGTCTATAACACCTCGAATCTGCTCTTCTCTCTTTGCCCAAAGACGTGTCATGGTTTTTCGTTCTCTGTCTAAATCATCTTGCATGTCTGAAAATTTTTCAACAATAGCCTCTACTCTGTGGCGGAATCGTGGGCCAGTCAAATATTGATAAACTAGTTCAGTCTTAGTTTGTTGACCTTCTCCAGCTTGGCGAGCTGAAGCAAGTTCAATTAAAGAATGACGAAGTGTCATCGCTAATGGAATTGCGTACTTAGGTTTGGCGATCCAAACGCCATCAACTAAACCAAAAGATTCAAATTCCTTTGGAAGAACTTGTGAAATGATCAATGCTATTTCAGCTTTTGCAGATCGTTGATCATCTCTCAGTTTTACTAACCAAGCATCACTCCAGTTCTTTGTGCGTTTGGATTCCCAAAGTATGGTCCCGCACATTTGTCCCAACGACCCAAAAACTTGATGTATCACGTCTCCCCCAAATTCGCCTTTGGGAACTGGCTGTATAATGTCTTGAGGAAAAGATGAGCGAAGATTATCCTCTAGCTCTAGTTCTTGAACTTCTCCTTGCAACTGTTGAGATCCTTGTTCAGCACGTTGCTTTAATTCCTCGATTTGGCGTTGCATAGCGGCCATTTGTGTTTGAGATTCTAATATCTTCAGCTTATGTACTTCGCTTACCTCTTTGGTTGTTTGCTCACGAACGAGTGTAAGAGAATCTTGCACTTTCTTCTCAATGGTCAAATCCATCTCTCTTTTTGCATCATCGAGCTCACGTTGTTTGCGAATAAGTTCCGCTTGAGCTTTTTGAGCTTCGCCCAGTTTAATATCGCGTTCTTTAAGAACTTCTTGAAGTTCACTAAGCGCAGTGGCTTTTTGCTCTAATTCAAGTGAAAGGGCAAACCTAGCTTTCCTTGCTTCTTCGGCAATAATTTTTTCCCGCTCTTCTTTTAGTTTGATTTCAACTTGTTCATGGAGAGAATTTTGAGCCTTAACTAAAGTCTCTTGTCGAACTCGTATTTCTTCTTCACGTTTGCTGACCTCAACTTCTTTTTGAGAGATCTTCTGCTCGTATTGAAGGCGTGTTGATTCGAGAAGTGGCGCTGCTAGGGATTCTGTAAGCTTGATTTCTGTTTTGCAAGCAGGGCAGGTAATTGTAGGTTCGGTCATAGGCATATTCCCTTCTATAATTAGAAAAATCTTAAAGGTTATTCAATGGACAGGCAATCTTTTATCAGTTTTCTGGCAATTTGAAGGTTTATAAGCTAGGGGGTAAATCCCCCCTAGAACCCCCGTTCTAATTTTTCAAATTTATGAATATTAAGAAGTCAGTTTTCTGACCTTTTCAATCTATCATTTCGAAAGCCTGAGAAATGCGCGCTTACACGTTGCATTTTGCAACATCGCTTTGTCGCAAGCGACATATCTTAAAAAGTGGCTAATTTTGGTTTTAAAAATCAATAAATTTGATGAATAAATTAGGCCTTTGAAGGGGGACAAATTGATGGTCTGTCCTAAAGAGGTTTTTGCGCTTAGAGGGTAAATGAGAGTGAAATACAAAACTATGTTTGTCACCATCCTCAAAAACCCCCTTTAAAGCGTCGTATACTGGCTTTAAATCGCAAAACCACCCCCTTTCTATGAAATCTGTCATAAGGGCATTAAGCGACTGTGCATGGTGAATTAAGAAGGCACTCTGAAATGAAACTTAACCATAATATATCAAAAATATTTAAGTTCGGACTTTTAGAAGAACCTCATGAGATAAGTTCTGCAAAGCAGGGACTAAATGTGGGTGGTCGTTGTGTAATTCGTTCATGCGCAATAGTTCACAGCAAATGAAGAGGAGAGATTTGTAAGCATCTTGTGTGCTAAGGTCTTCGGCAAAAGCTTCTTTGATTTTTTGAGAAACAGAAGGATTGTTGAGAGAAAAACAATAAAGAAATCCAATCTCTAGGCCTTGAGGTGCTGTGCCCCATTTATCCCAATCGAGTATGTACGGAGTCTTTTGAGTTAGATTTGCCCAATGTAGGTCTCCATGCACCGTTTCCCAATGGTCAATCGTGGAGTTGATATCTGTTCCAAAACGTTCGTGTATCCGCCGCGTAATCAAATCTTGCTTGACACTGACTTTTTTTGTTGGATAAACAGAAAGAAAGCCAAGAGTTTTCTTTAAGCTTGATAGCCATTCATCCGTTAAGAAATGATGTTCTGCGATCCATGGATTGGTCGAGCAGATAGGCTCCTTGATATAAGAAATTAAAAGGGTAGAAAAGGTTACCTGTTCCTTTCGCCAGTGTTCAATAGAACCCAAGTAAGCAGGTTTTGGTATTCTTGAATCTAAACTTTGAGCATCTTTCCAACCTTGCCAAGGAGCATAATCGGCGGGGGTTTGAGAATGAGCTAGAGCTTTTAATTTTAGCCATACTTCTTTTCCATCTTCATTCTTACATAGCTGGCCTCCACTACCAGCAATATCATTGTTCCATCCAAAAGCCATATTCCCAATGAGTTTTAACTTGAGCCGATGGGCCGCTTCGACCATTTCTTTTTCTAAAATGGCTCTAGAAACATGTACCGTTTGTGAAAAATGTAGGCTGTTGTCTGGATATGACATGTTTTTAATCCGTAAGGTTAAGGCTACGGGCGATTTATAGAGTTTATGATAATTTACCCAATAGAGGAAATCTGAATTTTATAAGCGACTTTCCTTGGTGATGGTAAGACTCCTTGTTCAGCCGTGGCCAACAAGTCACACGGGAGGAAAAAGTTTCTCATTTCAAGGTGTTAATGAGGTTTTTGCTTGAATTATATTTCTCACCCCTTTACCTTGAAGATAGGTTTGAGATGAGTATGCCGACCCGGCAAAATATCTGAACCTTCTCGACGCGGCAGTGCCAAAGCCGAGAGTAAGCGTGGTATCAAAGTGCGACTAACACGATGACACCACTAACCACAACTAACGAACGAGGTTAATTATGGCTAAAGACATCTTAGCTCATACTGAGCGCATTTTCCAACATGGCGATTGCACTGAACTCTTCTCAGCTTAGTTTCTAAATCTATAGCCTCTTGTATTCCCTCAGTTTTTGTAAATTAATTTGATTTTCTGGCTTTTAAGAGCTCTTTCTTCCCATTTTTTTGTTT
>VGCI01000008.1 GCA_016870095.1 Alphaproteobacteria bacterium
ACAGTCAAGGGCGCTGATGGCAAATTTACGACTACGATGTATGATAAGAGTGGCAATAAAATCAACAACCAATATACAAATCCCTCAGCTGCATCTGCACTAACAACTAGTTCA
Organism: Alphaproteobacteria bacterium; assembly: GCA_016870095.1. Taxonomy (NCBI): domain Bacteria; kingdom Pseudomonadati; phylum Pseudomonadota; class Alphaproteobacteria; species Alphaproteobacteria bacterium. The sequence continues at coordinate 115 of VGCI01000008.1, forward strand.
TCTAATAATGGAGGATCTGCAACCTCGAGTAGTATGCAAAGTGGGGGAGACTATATGAAGAGTTTGACCACAGGGGGAGCCGATAATTATACTGTTAAAAATACAGACGGTAGTTATTCAACAACAGTCAAGGGCGCTGATGGCAAATTTACGACTACGATGTATGATAAGAGTGGCAATAAAATCAACAACCAATATACAAATCCCTCAGCTGCATCTGCACTAACAACTAGTTCATCTAATAATGGAGAAGTAACACCAGGAAATGGTAAAATAAATGCACTAAGACAGGGTGGATCAGGTAATACATATTTTCCAGGAGATTTGATGCCACCGCCCGCTGGATCACCACCGCCCGCTGGATCACCACCGCCCGCAGGATCACCACCCCCAGCAGGATCAGCGCCAGCAGGAACACCAGCACAAAAAGCGCCAGCAGGATCAGCAGCAGCGCCAGCACCAGCAGGAACACCAGCACAAAAAGCGCCAGCAGGATCAGCAGCAGCGCCAGCACCAGCAGGATCAGCGCCAGCAGGATCAGCAGCAGCGCCAGCACTAGCAGGATCAACAAGAGTACAAGGATCGACTCCTACGGGTACAAACATGCCAGGCTCCGCAGCAGGCATGAATGTGCAGAGTTGTCCAAATGGCCAAAAACTTAGAAAAGGATTTTGTGCATCTACTAAACAGGAAGCGGCAACTAAGGTCAAAGCATCTAAAGCATCTAATCCACCACGGGCTGTAGCGCCAATGCCGGCTCCTGTACAACGCAATGCAGCGGAAATTGCTAAAGAAAAAGTAAAGATGCAAGATCAACAACAAAAAGCTGCAGCGGCTCCGGCACGCCCTAATCCTGTGACCGCGACGCAGAATTTAACGCAAAACAATGCAAGTTCTGCGAAAGATCAAAAAGCTAAAGCTGCCAAAGCAGCTAGTGACCAAGCAGCCAGGGATAAAGCTGCCATGGATAAAGCCGCTAAAAACAAAAAGAAATAGTTTTAGACTGGTTGGGTATAATGAAAGATTACTCAATAATCTTATAAAGTGCCCAAATAGACAAAGATAGGAACAAGTTAACAAACCTGTTCCTATCTCTCTCACTTTAAGGTATAGTCTTCATTAGAATGAAAAAGAAAATAAATACCTTCCGCTCTCCTCATGATTTACGCAAAACAGTTTTAGAACTTCTTGCTAGTAGTAATAAGCCTCTCACCAAAAATGAAATTGCCCGCCAATTGAGTGTTCGTGGCGATGAACGCATTGCTTTAAAAAATATTCTGTCTGATTTAGAAGCCACTGGTAAACTGAATCGAGGTCCTCGACGCCGCGTTGTTGCAACTGATCGCACCCTTAATGTGGGTCAGGTTATTGTTGCTGAAATCATTGCTATTGGGGAAGATGCTGAATTTATTGCTATACCTCTAGAGTGGACACAAGAAACCCCCTCTCCCCGCATTGAACTTAATCCTTTGAAACGGACGCACCCCAAACACAAAGCGTTATTCCTTTCTCTTGAGGTGGGTAGTCATGTCTTGATTCGTCTCCAATCTCAAATAAAAGGCTTATGGCTTGCGGATATCATTAAGAAACTGGAAAAAACCGCTAAGGTTCATCTGGGTTTGTTTACACCCAATCGAAATGGGGGGGGCCGACTTAGCTCTTGCCATAGAAAAGATACCTTCCCGGGCGCCCGCCTTATCCCGGCCGAATCAGAAAATTTGCAAGATGGTGATATTGTTACTTATTCCGTCTCCTCAACAGATGGTCTTAAAATTCATCAAAAAATTGGTCGCATTGATGACCCCAAAAGCTTTAGCCAAATGGCCATATATAGCCATAACCTCCCTCACGAATTTTCACCGGAAGCTATCGCCTTAAGTGAGCAAGGAAAAATTCCTGACTTAACTCTACGGGAAGATTTTCGCGATATTCCCCTTGTAACTATTGATGGAGAAGATGCGCGAGATTTTGACGATGCCGTCTTTGCCATAGCTGATGAAAATCCCCAAAATCTTGGGGGATGGCGAATTTTGGTAGCCATTGCGGATGTTTCCTTTTATGTCCGTCCGGGGGATGCACTTGATCTGGCTGCCCGCGACCGCGGAAACTCTGTATATTTTCCCGACCGGGTCGTGCCAATGCTCCCTGAAGCCTTATCAAATGAACTCTGCTCATTAAAACCTCATGTGGATCGAGCGTGTCTCGCCGTAGAAATGATTTTATCTTCGCACGGAAAGCTGAAATCACACCATATCAAACGGGGATTGATGCGATCTCGAGCTCGCTTAACCTATACTCAAGTGCAAAAAGCGATGGATGGTTCCCTAGACGAGGTAACGCGCCCTCTTCTTGATACGGTCATCAAACCCCTCTATGGGGCTTATAAATCCTTATTAAAAGCACGTCACAAACGGGGCACACTCGATATTGAACAACCAGAGCGACAGGTTATTTTTGGACCCGATGGACACATTGATCGCATCATCCCCCGCCCACGCTTTGATAGCCACAAACTTATAGAAGAATTCATGATTTGTGCAAACGTAGCCGCTGCCGAAACTTTAGGAGCGACAGGTTGGCCTTGCCTTTATCGTATACACGATGCACCGGATGCTTTACGCGTTGCCAACCTGAGATTGACTTTGCGCAAATTGAAAATTCCTTTTACCAAAGCAACAAATCCTCAACCCCCTCAATTTAACGACCTCTTGGCAGGTACACGTAACACACCTCTAGCGCAAATGATTATGGACCTTGTCTTACGTTCCCAAGCTCAAGCCAGATACCATCCTGTCAATATTGGGCACTTTGGCTTAAGTCTGTCTCAGTATGCACATTTTACCTCGCCTATTCGTCGCTATGCTGACTTGATTGTGCATCGAGCCCTTATTTCAGCCTTGAATTTAGGGAGGGATGGTTTACCTGACAAGAAGGCTAAGCTAACAGATATTGCCGACCATATTTCAGCAACAGAACGTCGAGCCGCAATTGCCGAACGGGAAGTTATGGACCGATTTGTTACGGCCTATCATTTTCCTCATGTCGGCGAAACCTTTTCAGCCACCATTGTTGGCGTAACCAAAGTTGGTCTATTTGTGGCTATTAAAGAGACAGGTGCTCAAGGTTTTATTCCTCGGGGATCCCTAAAGGGGGATGTATTTCACCATGATGAAGACACACACAGTCTGGTTGGACGGCGCACGAAAAAAACCTATCAACTGGGAAGTCATCTAGAGGTCCTTCTTCAATCCGCCAGCATTGCAGCCAATAGTCTTATTTTTGGCATTGCCGATGGAAACGGATTTCAAAATAAAACACCCACTCCCTCCTCTAAAACCAAACCTCACAAATCATTGAAAAAGAATAAAAAATCATGGAGGCGTCCATGAATATGCCTCTATTTCTGACACAAATATCCTATCAATTTCAAGATGAGTCTTTGTTGAAGAATGCGCTTACACACCCCAGTATGAGTCGTTCACAAAAAGTGAGTGATTTTGAGCGCTTGGAGTTTCTGGGCGACCGCGTACTTGGTCTTGTCGTGGCTCAAATGGTTTATGAGCGCTACCCGAATGAAAAAGAAGGCGATCTCGCAAAAAGGTTTGCAGCGTTGGTTTGCCGGGAGGCTTGTCTTGAGGTTGCCCAACAAATACATCTTTCAGAATTTTTAAACGCATCCTTAGCAGATACATCCCCAAACTCGGTTGTGCTTGCGGATGCAGTAGAAGCCCTTATTGGAGCTATTTATTTGGACGGCACACTGGAGGCTGCAACAGTATTTATTCATAATTACTGGATCCCTTTGCTCGAAAAGGATATCCGGCCCCCCAAAGACCCTAAGACAGCCCTCCAAGAATTGGCTCAGTCTAAGAGTCTTGGTAGTGTTCCTGTATATGAGATTCTTGAGCATTCTGGCCCAGCCCATACGCCAACGTTTACAGTTCGCGTATACGTCTCAGGATTTGGGGAAGCTATAGGGACGGGTACATCCAAACGTCAAGCGGAGCAAATGGCGGCAAAAGCTCTTTTAGACGACAATGAGTCCTGAAACTTTTATGGATAAATTCGGATATTTGATAACAACTTTAGAAACCATGGAAATAATAAAATGAAACAAACTCGGTGCGGCTTCATTGCTATATTAGGAGCACCTAATGCAGGCAAATCAACGTTAATTAACCAACTGGTTGGTCATAAAGTTACGATTGTCTCCAGCAAAGTTCAAACCACGCGTCAACGTATTTTAGGCATTACAATACACGAAGATAGCCAACTTATTCTTGTCGATACGCCGGGAATTTTTGCACCGCAAAAACGATTAGAACGGGCTATGGTTCAAGCAGCCTGGGAAGCGAGTCGAGATGCGGATATAACGACTCTCCTTGTTGACGTCAGTCAAAAATCTTTGGCCAGTAGTTTTGCGATTTTAGAAAAGCTAAATACCCGTCAGGTTATTCTTGTTTTAAATAAGATTGACCAAGTGAAACACACGGATCTGTTAGAGATTACTGCAAAATTTCAAAAATTTAGCAATATTACACACACATTCATGATATCCGCCCTCACCGGCGATGGTGTGGGAGATTTTGCTAACTTTTTAGCCTCTGAACTTCCTCTAAGTCCGTGGTTATACCCTGAAGATCAATTAACTGACATGCCGCAAAAGCTATGGTCAGCAGAGATCACTCGGGAACAACTCTTTCAACGTCTCCACCATGAGCTTCCCTATAATGTTATGGTTGAAACGGAAGCCTGGGAAGAGTTTGAAAATGGTACTGTCAAAGTAAATCAGGTCATTTATGTGACACGAGAAGGACAGAAAGCCATTGTCCTAGGTAAAGGGGGTCATCAAATCAAAGCCATCAGCAGTGCCGCACGGGAAGAAATGTCAATCTTCCTAAATCGCACCGTGCATCTTTTTCTTCATGTAAAAGTCTTGGAGGATTGGACCAACAAACCGGCTATGTACCGCTTAATGGGCTTAGATTTTAACGTATAGTTGACACATCAGAGATTAAAGATACAGCAACTCTTGTATTCCTAATCCCTCTATTTTTAAAATCAATTCTCAACTATTATCTTCCTATCCTCAACAAATTGACGCAAAGCCTAAGGAATTAATGCGAGGGTATAGGAATAAATAAATGAAATGGACAGATAGTGGCATTATTTTGTCGACACGCATCTATGGAGAAAATAGCCGAATCGTTACCCTCTTAACCCCTACCTATGGGCGTCACGCGGGATTAATCCGCGTCCCTAAATCCCGATCTCGTTTAAGTATTGAAGCTGGTACATTTGTCGATGCAAGCTGGAATGCCCGACTGCCGGAGCATTTAGGGCAATGGAACTTAGAAACAACCGCTGCTATGGGAGCAAGGCTTCTCTTTCTCCCAACAGCTCTTACCGCCCTCAGCAGCGCTTGTAGCCTTACGGACCAGTGTTTGGCAGAACGCCACCCCTACCCCCACCTCTTTGAACACCTAAAACAATTGATACAAGATCTCACAGAATCTCCCCAAAGCCTGACTTCTTATGTAAATTATGAATTGGCACTTCTGAAAGAACTCGGTTTTGGTCTCGACTTATCGGTGTGTGCGGCCACAGGCCAAAGTCATGACCTTCTTTATATATCACCCAAAAGTGGGCGAGCGGTTAGCCAAAATGCGGGAGAACCTTATAAAACTCAACTTCTGCCGCTGCCCCAATACTGGGTTGATGATACGGCAGCACCCGATATATGTTCATCCCTCGCCGTTACAGGGTATTTTTTGGGCCAACATCTCACGCAACATAAAGGGCTTCCTCAAAGTCGAGAGCGGTTGATGGAAATTGTAATCAGGTCTTTTCATAAATCTTGAGTTCTTAATTCGTCCATAGGTAAAAACTTGTTTTTTCAAATTCAAATGCCTATATAAACATAAAGGTAAAGATATGATAAATATAAAATTAGCTAGAAAGCATCCTATAATGTCACATTGTTTTATATTTCTTCTCCTTTTGTTTTTGAATTTCAATTATATTTGCAAAGGCGTGGAAGCTGAAGCGAATGAAGCAGAATCCGGACAAATTTACCAACAAGCATACAACCCAAAATCTGTTTGGTCTGATATGCACAATTTGGCCCAAACACGTTCTCAATGGTTTAAGGATACGATTAAAATTCTTCAAGACGATTCAGTGATTAGTGAAACACGTCTGACTTTGGCTAAAAAAATTATTCCAAATCTTAATGATAACGATGTTAATTTGAGAGCAGGTTTATCAGCTACAGCTCAGAAAAAAATCCGTACGGCAAAAATTATCACTGCTGTCTTAAGTGACCTTACATTTTCTTCACTATATTGGAATTTTCTAGACCGTGTTTTAGCATTTTATAATACAGAACCTCATAATACAGTTGAAACATGGAAAGCTCTACTACCCCATTTGTCTTATGAACTTGCAAATTTTGATGAATTTGCCGTTGTTGATCTTCAAGAGAACCCTCGCTCACGCTATAATTCCGAAGAATTTTTCACGAATAGAGCTATTTTCGCTTTATGTGAAACCCTTTCTCTGCATCTTGGAAATGATCATTCCATAAAGTTTGGAAAATTAATTGGAATAGTCGATAAAAATACGAAGGAAGAAATCGATATTTCAGATTGTAAGGTAGAAGAAGTTAAGGGAGCTGAATTTGAAAACCTAGTGAATGCTTCCCAAAGATCCGCTTATTATATGGAACAACTTATCTATTTCAGAAAAAGTCAGCCTTCTGACCACCTAATTTTAGATGTTACCAGTCCTATGGCAAAAGCTTTTGAAGCCTATACATTATCCATTTCAGGACCGCAAGCCATAAAGGTACTTCCAAAAGCAGCACCGCAAAAACAACCTCAACTCAAAACTAATAAAAAGGGATCTTCAAAAAAGAAGGGGGTTTCTCAAAAATCCCAGAGAAAAGCATCGAACAAATCTAAAAAACAAAGCAAATTTCCTCAAAACTATGAAAAAGTTGTAGAGTCTTCTACATCTTCAACCTCAATTTTGGATACAGAAGATACGCCAGCAACGGATGACACAAGTTTGTCAAATGACTCAGAAGAGCCTACGGAAATAGCACCTGCAATTCCATTACCCCAACCCGCAGCCAAACAAGAAAATCCAGAGCTGAAATCCGAAATCTTAAACTCCAGAAAGCCCTTTATACCTCGGGAAATGAATATCAGAGAAGTTCGGTTGAATCTTCAAGAACGTACTTCATCAAGTTACACTTATAATGGCAATACTTATGCGTTTCCTTTTCGCAGTGAGTCACCTTTCTGTTTTCAACTTGATTTTCTGCGTCAGATTAAAGCAATGACACATTTGTCACCTCAAACTGACAAATTGCCGAATATTGCTCAAGGTGCATTAGTGCTCCATTTCGATAAAGGAAAAAATGAGGAAAGAGTTATCATTCCCTTGGAAGAGCTATTTCTATCGGGAGGGAAATTTTTTGGTGCACCTGATTTAAAATTCAAGCAAGAAAATAAAATTGTTACAGGAATGCAAGACATGCTATCACCGAAAGAGAGATTGGAAATTCATAAGCTCCCTTTTGGGAAAAAAAGTATTCCGCTTGGTATCGCTCTCGAGCAACGCATACGCCGGGAAATCATTGTTGGTCCTTGGAAAAATAATTGCTTAGATTCTGAAGCTCTTCTTTTGTGTAAGCTCGTCAGAAATTTACCCCCACTCCTTCGTCAGAAAGCTCTAAGAGGTACTCAAGAACCTATTACAATCACCCATGCTATACTCTGTATTGATTCTTACAGAGATTGTTGTGCAAATTGTCAAAAACTCATTCAGGGATTTCAGTGGCGCCTCCATGACTTGATACTCGGCTGCAACGACCCGAAAATATCTGTTGTTGACGATTTTGGAACTTTAGCAATCGTTAGAGGGCATAAACGCTCGGAATTTATTGATGATGCCCTTCCTCAATACAAGGGATCTATAAGTTTGGAAAAGGGGCAGCACTCTCTTGTCTGCGTACCAATCAACAAATAGGAATAAGGAATAGCATTACCACTCCAAGAAACCAATTTCTTGAATCGTAACTATATAAGCCCCCTCTTGCACCATCCTGAAATTTTCCCTATTCTTTAAAAAATTTTATGGATCAAATTGTCATGGCCCCTATTCCCAGTATCTCTAACAGCCGTCCTATCATTTTATGGCTTTTGAGCACCTGCTTTTTAATTTGGCTTATGATTATCCTCGGCGGAGCGACGCGTCTCACTCATTCCGGTTTATCCATTGTAGAATGGAAGCCTATTACAGGTATTATACCACCCTTAAATCAAACACAATGGATTGAGGAGTTTGAAAAATACCAACACTTTCCTGAATATAAACTTGTTAATAAGGGAATGAGCCTTTCCTCCTTTCAATTTATCTATTTTATGGAATATGCACATCGCCTTCTTGGCCGATTGATGGGTCTCTGGTTCATAATCCCCCTCATTTACTTCTGGAGCACGAGTCGACTTTCTCCCTTATTAAAAAGACGGGCGATATTTGCCTTGGGATTGGGTATATTTCAAGGATTTATAGGATGGTACATGGTGAAAAGTGGCCTCGTGAAAGATCCAACAGTCAGTCATTATCGTTTAACAATTCACCTATCACTTGCCATAGCACTTTATGGATTGCTTTTTTGGACGGCTCTCGAGATCATGGTGACACCTAAAAAAGAAATGATCAAACCCGAGCCTAAGATGATTGGAATTTTGAGCCTTCTCTGTTGCCTTGCCCTTACAAAGACCATTCTCTACGGAGGATTCGTAGCGGGCCTAAAAGCTGGCCTGATTTACAATACATTTCCACTAATGGGAGGGCACTTTCTCCCTGGCGAATGGGCCTTTTATCATCCATTATGGCTCAATTTTCTAGAAAACGCTGCCCTCATTCAATGGTTACATCGATGGATCGCTGTGAGTACTATAATTCTCATCTTATACACGACCTGGAATACCATTATTTTAAGTCCTAATCGACTTACACGACAGGTTTCTGGCGCTTTTGCTTGTGTCGCCCTCTTGCAAGGAGCACTGGGAATCTTAACACTTCTCTATCAAGTTCCCGTAACTTTGGGTACCCTTCATCAAGGTATGGCTATTTTACTCTTTACATTGGGACTCTCCTTGTATTTTCTCGGGAAGCCACAAAAGAAGTTCTCAAACTTTGATCTTGGCAGGGAAGGAGAATTGGTGTAGTTAATGAAGATATGCCCTATTCGAATGGGTAAGTACTGTGAGTACGGGACGTAGCGCAGCCTGGTAGCGCGCCTGCTTTGGGAGCAGGATGTCGGAGGTTCAAATCCTCTCGTCCCGACCATTTCAAGGAATATGCCAAATGGTTCAAGCTCGTATTTTTAAACCCGCCAAATCAGCCATGCAATCCGGAAAAGCTCGTACGCGTCAATGGGTCTTAGAATTTTGTCCCAAGGATGTGTCGTTTGTTGATCCCATCATGGGTTGGTATGGGTCAAACGATACGCTTCACCAGCTTCGATTGACGTTTCGTTCCCTTGATGCGGCTATAGCTTATGCAAAAGCGCGAAACCTTGTGGTTCAAATTGAAACCGCTCATTTGCCTGTTTCACCCTCCAAAGCTTACGCCAATAACTTTCGGTTTGATCGCGTTGAATAATTTGAAATTAATAGTATTTTTACCCTTCTTCAACGCAAAACAATTTTGTTATGAAATTTAGCTTAATTTTATTTTCAGCAATTAGCATCATTTTTTGAAAGAATGTTAATGCAAATACATTTGAAATCGGGTAAAAAACTAAACTTACCTAAATAAATTGTTAATGGGAGAATTAAATGCGAATCGGTGTGCCAAAAGAAATTAAAAATCATGAATATCGTGTTGGATTAACACCGACCTCCGTTCGGGAATTAACGCATTTGGGTCATCATGTTGCCATTGAGACAAATGCTGGATTAGGCGTTGGTTTCGAAAATGAACAATATCAGATGGCGGGGGCTACTATTCATCAAACTGCCAGCGACGTATTTGCCCAATGCGATATGATTATTAAAGTAAAAGAGCCACAAGCGCAAGAATATGAGCTGTTGCGCAAAGATCAAATTCTTTTTACCTACCTCCACCTCGCTCCAGACCTCGAACAAGCCGAGGGATTAATTAAATCTGGCTGTATTGCTATTGCCTATGAAACCGTTACTGATTCATACGGTGGCCTTCCTCTCTTAGCTCCCATGAGCGAAGTTGCCGGACGAATGTCTATACAAGCTGGCGCTCACTATCTAGAAAAAGGCCAAGGCGGATCTGGTGTGCTCTTAGGGGGTGTTCCGGGTGTAAGTCCTGGAAAAGTTGTTATTTTGGGAGGAGGCGTTGTGGGTGCGAATGCAGCACGGATGGCAATTGGACTTGGTGCTCAAGTTTCAATTTTTGACCGCAATCCTCGTCGTCTAAAAGAGCTGGATATTGAATTTGATGGACGCGTTCACACAATTTATTCAACAACAGATGCCATTGAGCGCTATGTAACGGACGCAGATCTTGTGGTGGGGGCCGTTTTGATTGCTGGCGCAGCAGCTCCCCGTCTTGTAACACGAAATCATATCCAAAAAATGCGCCCCGGCTCTGTACTTGTTGACGTCGCTATTGATCAAGGTGGTTGTTTTGAGACCAGTCGCCCTACAACGCACACTGATCCCATTTATATAGTTGATAATATCATTCACTATTGTGTCACTAATATGCCAGGTGGTGTCGCACGAACATCAACGGTTGCTCTCAATAATGCAACTATGCCTTATGTTATTGCCTTAGCTCAAAAAGGATATCAAAAAGCACTTTCTGATGATTTGCATTTGCGCAATGGTTTAAATGTATACAAAGGGCAAGTTACTTATGAAGCTGTAGCCCGGGACTTGGGTAAAGCATTTGTAGAACCGTTAGCTCTTTTGGCAGCTTAAAGGCGCCAGCCTAAGGTTACAGAGAAAAAGAATTTCCACAACCGCACGACGCCGTAGCATTGGGATTTTTTATCACGAACTGTGAAGATGTTAAATCTTGTGTATAATCGATAATTGCATTTGATAAAAGACCTAATGATGTTGAGTCAATTAAAACCGCAATGCCATTTTTCTCAAATATTTGATCGTCAGCAGTTTTTGCATCGTCCAAAGTAAAATGATATTGGAATCCCGAACACCCCCCCCCACTTACAGAAATACGCAAACTTAATTGATTTGGATTTGTCCCCTTCTCATTAGCAATAAGGTCAGCAACTTTGGCCGCAGCACTATCTGTAATTTCAATTTGAGGCGTCGTCATATATTTACTCCAAGAACATCTGTTCTTCTTATTAAAATTAAATCTTTTTTATAGCACAAAATCAATTCATTTGGCAAGTTTTTCCAAGACTACTGAGGAAGGCGAACATGCACCCTTAAGCCCCCTTGAGGCGATTCACCAAGACGGATCTGCCCACCATGATTACGAATGACATCGCGAGCAATACTTAAACCGAGGCCAACGCCACCGGTTTCTAAATTTCGAGACACATCAAGTCGATAAAAGGGTCGGAACACCTCTTCTCTTTGGGACTCAGGAATGCCTGGGCCATCATCATCGAGCGTAATCTCTAAAAAGCGACCATTTTTATGGGCCATTATCCAGACATGCTGGGCGTGGCGCTGTGAATTAACCAAAAGGTTCATCAAGCACCTTTTAAAAAGTTGAACTTTTAACTCAATTTTAAGCTCTGCAGGACACTGAATAACAATTTGTAAGTTTGAATTACGAAACTCACCTTTTAATTCATACAATAAAGCAGAAAAAACAATACTTTGTGGAGATTCATCCCCCGCGCCTCTGGCAAAATTCAAATATCCTTCAAGCATTTTTTGCATTTGATCCACATCTTCCGACAAATTCAATACCTCAACATCTCGAGGCATCATGGCAAGCTGCAACTTCATACGGGCTAACGGTGTTCGTAAATCATGTGAAACACCGGCTAGCATTTCTGTACGCTCTGTCAATTGACGGCGAATACGATCTCGCATGATGTTAAATGACAGGCCGGCTTTTCGGACCTCGGATGCTCCCTCTGGGCGATAGTCTCCCACATCTTGACCGCGACCAAACCGCTCTGCCGCATCTGCGAGACGACGTAACGGTCGAATTTGATTGCGCATAAATAAAGAAGCCACAATAAATAACAGCAATGCTGAAGCTGTTGTCCAAATAAGGACGAGTGGTGTTGTGCGGCTAAATAAACGCTTGCGCGGCGTTTCAACATGCAAAACGCCTTGGCGAATTTCGACATCTAAATAGATGTTATCCGCATCCATACGTAAAAAATAGGGCAACTTAAGCTTATCATGTAAAGCGTCTTCCATAAATCCATAGAGCCAAGTTGATTTATATATTCCCATACGTTTTAACCGTTCTCCCGGACGCAATTTAAGATCTAGGTTGAGGTTTTGATGAGCCAATTCAGCAATTCGATCGAAATTTTGACCATCCTCAACCATTTCCACAATTAATTGAATGTCCCCTGAAATGGTATTTGAGAGAAGTCGTAAAATAGTTTCCGTATGACGATCGAAGAAAATGTACCCCAAGACGACCTGGACTAAAATAAGAGGGGTAACCAAAATAATAAGGGAACGACCGAATAAACTTCGAGGTAAAATGGACTTTATTAAAATAAGAGGGTTATGCATATCATTCCTTTAATTTGAATTTAACCCATTTTTTAAGTTAGAACCATTAGTTTTCAGGGAATGTGAAGATAAAAAAAAAGGGCAACACCTTATTGCCCTATAGTCTTTAGGATGTGCGTAAAATATTTGCTTAGCTATTCCAAGGATTAGTAATGATGGTAAAGCCGCCTGCATCTTGTGAGTTTTCTCCCATTCTGATAATTGGGATTATAGAACCAGATGGCGCAAATTTACCCATTTTATGCTTACCCTCGGGCCCTTGGCCTTCAGATGTAGGTGAATCAGCCTTCTCTTCTTTTTGATCCTTATGCTCTTTACGCTCATCTCCATTATCCCAGGCACTGGGTGTCACAACAATTTTAGCTTCCTCACTTGAAGAATGTGCTGTTGCTGGCGTAGATAGAGGTGATGCATATGAAGGTTTTTCACGATAAAAATCCTGATTGCCTGATGTCAAAGGTGTTTCAGATTTTGATGAGGAATACATTCTATCACTTTGGGGCAGTGGCGTGCTCCCTACGTCAGGATATTCTGAACTTGTCTCTTCTTCCGAATTGTCATGAGCATTATCCGCATCTAAGCTGTTTAATTTTTCTAACCTTCTCAAGACACGTGTTTCTGATGAAGTCAGCGTTAGAGCTGCTGCATTAGAATTGGGACCTTGCAAAGTATTTTGTGAAAAATTGCTTTTTTGGGTAGAAATTTTGCCAGCTGACATAGGCGTTTTGGGATGGATATCTTCGATGGGCGTAGCTCTTAAAGTAGGTTCCTCACTATTTTGGGAAGACTGAACCTCAGATTTTGAAGTATCAATACCCTTTTGAGACGGCTCGGACGCATATTCTGATTTTGGTTGCTTCGATTTAGAATCTTGCTCTCCAGCCAAGATTTCACAGGCAAAACATGAAAATAGCAGGGCACCCATAGAAGCGCCAAGCATACTTTTGACATAAAATACTCGCATCATTTTTCCTTCATTTCTGAGCTTGAATTGATATTCAAGATAAATTGTTACTCGCCCCTCCAGGCTTAATTTCACCTTAACAAGACAAAAGTTAACAAAGAATTAATGCACAAGAAGCTTGAAATAAAAAAATGGATCGATAGAATGGGGACCAAGAGTAACTTTACTTCTTTAAAATTCTTAGTCATCGATGCTTTTGTTTTTGACAAATGCCTTTGACTCGTGGCAAATGGCTTTAAGGAACATCAATTTATCAGTTTTTAAAAGAAAATGTGAAGGAGAACGAACCGTGATTAAACTTGAATGGGGTACAAAGCGCGCTTGCCAGAGCTGTTCTGCTCGTTTTTATGATATGCGGCGCAGTCCAATTGTATGTCCTAAATGTGGTGAAACTTTTGAGCTCCAAACTTTAGGACGCCGCACACGTAACCGCTCAGTTGTAGTTGACGATGTATCTGCAAAGCCTTTAGAAGATGATATCCTTATCACAGATCTCGATCTGCCAGCAGATCTTGAAGATGAACTTGGCGAAGAAGATGATGACACTCTCATTGAAGATACTTCAGACTTAGGCGAAGACCTAGACGATATGGCTGATGTTATCGACACAGTTGATGAGGGTGAAGAACAATAACCTTAAGGGGGATATGTGATGAGCCTTATGATTAAAATGTTCTGGATTTCATTGGCAAGCCTAATTGTTATGGCAATTATTGCCCTTGGTGTTATTGGAATACCGGCAAAACCAGTGACGGTAGTTAAATCTATTCCAAATGATCAACTGACGTCGTAAATCTGATGTTACATCCTGAGGTCGATGCTTTTTTGGAAATGCTAGTCGCGGAAAGAGGGGCAGCTAACAATACGGTAGATGCCTACCGCCGCGACATCAAGAATTTCGTTGCTTTTTTAAATGATAGCACCTCGCCTGACGTTCGGTTCGATCAAGTCACATCGAATCAAGTGAACCATTATATTATGCACTTATCACAACAGGGCTTGAAAAGCACAACTCTTTCTCGTCACTTATCCTGTTTACGTCAGTTATATCAATTTCTTGTGTCCGAAAATTGGTCTGCTCACAATCCTACAGCAACAATTGATACACCACGTCCGCAACGAAACTTGCCGAAAATACTTTCTGAAGAAGAAGTCATGCAATTATTAGAAATTGCATCGGCACAAACGGACCCTGAAGGGTGTCGGCTTTATGCCATGCTTGAAACGCTTTATGCAAGTGGCTTGCGCGTGAGTGAATTGATCTCTTTACCCTTTACAGCCATTCATCCCAGCAAAGCCTTTCTACTGATAAAAGGAAAAGGGGGGAAAGAAAGATTAGTCCCTTTAAGCGACCCTGCTTTAAAGGCATTACAAACTTATCTAACCGTTCGACCCTCTTTTTTGCTAAGATCGGGCCATAAGGGCCAAAAATGGCTGTTTCCTTCTAACAGTAAAGAAGGACACTTAACAAGACAGCGATTTGGGCAGTTGCTCAAAGAATTGGCGAAAGCAACAGGTTTGGATCCTGACAAATTATCACCCCATGTTATTCGCCATGCATTTGCAACCCACCTTTTAGCCAATGGGGCAGACCTACTTGCTATTCAAAAGCTATTAGGTCACGCAGATTTATCAACCACACAGATTTATACTCATGTGGTTACAGACCATTTAAAAAACTTAGTGAATGACCATCACCCTTTGTCGGCTTTACAGAAAAGCACGCCTATGCACCAAACAAGGAAAAATTCATGACTGTATTTTTAGACTTTGAACGACAGATTGCTGAACTCGAAGCCAAAATAGAAGAACTGCGGCATTTGGATAGTTCGGGTAAAATGAATATTGTAACCGAGATTACCACTTTGCAAAAGAAGGCCGATAAGCTTCTAAAGCAAACCTATTCAAGTTTAACACCTTGGCAAAAGGTAAAGGTTGCCCGCCACCCAGAACGTCCCCAATTTTTTAATTACCTTGATGGCTTATTTGAGGATTTTACAAGTCTTGCTGGTGACCGCTGCTTTGGGGAGGATCAAGCCATTATTGGGGGGCTTGCCCGGTTTCGGGGAAAACCTGTCATGGTTATTGGCCAACAAAAAGGACAAGATACGGAAAGTCGTATTCGTCATAACTTTGGTATGTCTCGACCAGAGGGATATCGCAAAGCTCGCCGATTAATGGAATTGGCTGATCACTTTCATCTTCCCTTGATTACATTTATCGATACAAATGGTGCGTGGCCGGGCATAGATGCCGAAGAACGAGGCCAAGCGGAAGCTATAGCTCGCAGTATCGAAGCGTGTCTTAAAATTCAAGTTCCGCTCATTAGTATTGTTATTGGCGAAGGTGGCTCTGGAGGTGCAATCGCTATTGGGGCAGCCAATACAGTCATGATGCTGGAACACGCCGTGTATTCCGTGATTTCACCGGAAGGCTGTGCATCCATATTATGGCGCAGTGCCGACATGGCTGCAGAGGCTGCAGAAGCCCAACGCATTACAGCCCAGGATCTTTATAAATTAGAAATTATTGATCAAATCATTCCTGAACCCATGGGCGGCGCTCATCGTCAAGCCGATGCTGCTATTAGAGCTGTGGGTGAAGCCTTAGATCAAGCTCTTACAACCTTATCTGCACATGAAGGGCGAAAGCTTGTGCAAATGCGCCGCGATAAATTTTTGGCTATGGGAAAAAAGGGGCTGTAACCTCCAGGTTATGAAAAAGCAAATGAGCCTTAGTCATTTATTTTGCTAAGGCTCATTTCTGAAAAGACAAAATAATCTATTTCAATTTTACATAAGCCAACACACGCTCTTTATCATAAAATCCTTTTAAAGCTTCATCTCTGATAATTTTAAAGCCAACAGCCACAAGATCGGGGATAAGTAAGTCTAAAGGGTGAAATAACCCCATAAGAATACCGGGAACAGTACCTTCACCCCGAGGTAATGTTTCATTTCTATTGCCTAAAGTCTGACATACTGATGTCGCTATTCTCAAAGCGTTTCTTATTTCTTCTGTGCTTAAATTTGTATCTCCCCGTGGCAAAGCAGGAACCAACATTGCTAACCCACAATCACTCACTTTATCGTATTTTCCACTTGCAAATTCAGCCGAATTATCCTGATTTTCCTTGAATTTTAATGCACCTAATTTATAAAAAATATCGAGAATTCCTGCGTGTTCGTTGGTTTTGTATCCTTGACCAAAACCCAAAGCAGGCATAACTCCAAGGGTCATAAAACCAACGGGCTTATTTTCTCTAGAAAGAACAATACCACTGTATGGGTTGCCTGATTCTTGGCGGGCAATTAAATTTTGAGCCATGATATTCACACCAAGTGGGTCTTTCTCTGAATTTTGTGTGAGACCTTCTTTAAAGGTGCACCGTGAGATAATGGCTTCCACCACAGGTGCATCACCATGCGTTATTGAGCGAAATTCTAAATTTCCTACTTGCCCCTTTACTATTGTTTGCACAATAACTTTTACGGGTGCAACATCTTGATCTTCTAGAGCAAGTCCGTTCCCACATAATAAGATAATCCCAAAAATATATTGCATACATTTTATTATTTGCCTGATTTTCCTATTCTAAAAATTAAATTTATGCCCAATTCGAGAATTATAAATGTTCTCAATAGTTTTTATACATCCTATGAATATGACAGACAATATACTTCATTGCCCTTTATTCTCTCGTAAAAAAGCTTTAGGACAAACTCCTAAATAGAGTACTATTTGTTTAAACTTAAAATGACTCTCACGGGGAAACATGTTTCTGCGGAATTCCATAACCAGTCTTCAAGGAATAGGCACCAAACGGCGGCCGTTGTTTGAGAAATTATTGGGGACAAGAGTTATGGATGTTCTTATGCATTTGCCGTGTGATCTTGTTCATCGTCGATTTATCAATCATATTACTGAGGCCAAGGAAGGAGAGATGATAACCGTCATTGGGGAAGTCTTGACCCATAACCCGCCTCCCTACCCGCGCAAACCGTATTCAGTCACTTGTTTTGACGGCAAGTGCTTCTTTGATTTGGTCTTTTTTCATGCAAAAGGTCCGTATCTTCAATCAGCCCTCCCCCTCGAATCCAAGCGTTTAATTTCTGGGAAATTGGAGCGTTTCCAGGATCGATGGAAGATAACCCATCCTGACCATATTAGTAGTCCAGATGATGAAATGAATCGCAATGGTCCTGAGCCTGTGTATCCGCTTACAACCGGAATATCAAATAAATGTGTTCGTCGCGTCATTCAGTCTGCCCTTGCTCACGTTCCCACGTTGCCAGAATGGCTTGCTGAGGAACAAGCTCATCAATGGCCTCAATGGCATGAAGCGGTTACCCAAGTTCACAATCCTCATAACCAGCAGGACTTAGAACCCACCTTCCCTGCCCGTGTTCGCCTTGCCTATGATGAATTATTAGCCCATCAGCTCTCCCTTAATCTGACCCGCCGGCAACAACAAACAAGAGTGCAAGGACATTCTCTTAAAGGAACAAATCATCTTCAGGATAGAATTCGTAAAAACTTGCCGTTCACCCTAACCATTGGGCAAGAAAATGCAATCGCGGAAATTACGCGAGATATGGCGTCCCCGCAGCAGATGTTACGCCTTATTCAAGGGGATGTAGGCAGTGGCAAGACGCTTGTGGCTTTTATGGCCATGGTTCTAGCAACAGAAGCGGGATTTCAAGCCGCGATTTTGGCACCAACTGATATTTTAGCTCGTCAGCATGCGGCAAAATTAACGCCTCTTTGTCAGACTTGCGGCATCCGAATCGCCCTTCTAACAGGTCGTGATCAAGGTAAAAAGCGCGCTCAAATCTTAGATGATTTGAAAAATCATGAGGTAGATATTCTCATTGGGACCCATGCCATTATTCAGGAGGATGTGCATTTTGCAAAGCTTGGTTTAGCTGTTGTTGATGAACAGCATCGCTTTGGGGTCGACCAACGTCTAGCTTTAACAGAAAAAGGAAACAACCCGGATGTGCTGGCCATGACAGCAACACCTATTCCCCGCACACTCATGCTCGCTAATTATGGAGATATGGATGTTTCCATTATTCGTGATAAGCCGGCGGGACGCTTACCTATTGATACAAAGGTTTTACCCATCAGTCGGATAGATGATGTTATAAGCGGTGTTGGTCGGGCTCTGGAGAGGAGCGCTAAAATTTATTGGGTTTGCCCATTAATCGAAGAATCTGAAGCTATGGATTTAGCCGCCGCAGTTGAAAGATACCAAGCTTTATCGCAAAAATTCCCCCATAAGGTTGGGCTTGTCCATGGAAAATTAAAAGCTGATGAAAAAGATGCTGTTATGGATCAATTTATTAATGGGTCCATAGACATATTGATTGCCACAACTGTTATTGAGGTAGGAGTCGACGTTCCTGCTGCCTCAATCATGATTATTGAGCATGCTGAGCGTTTTGGACTCGCGCAGCTCCACCAACTTCGGGGAAGAATTGGCCGTGGCAATCAAACAGCAAGTTGCTTACTCCTTTATAGTCAGGCCTTAACGACCGCGGGGCGGAAAAGACTTGAAATTATGCGCCAAACCAATGATGGCTTCTTAATTTCTGAAGAAGACTTAAAACTAAGAGGAAGCGGAGAATTATTGGGAACCAAACAAAGTGGTTTGCCCAGCTTTCGCATAGCAGACTTTACTTCAAGTCCTGATCTATACGGAGAACTGCTTGCAATGGCCAATAAAGACGCCCGTCGAATCTGCCAGGATGATCCAAATTTATCAAGCCCGCGCGGACAGGCTTTGCAACTTTTGCTTTCTCTCCATGGCCGAGCCGATGCCGCCAAATATAGTCGATCTGGGTAAGTTAACATCAAAAGGTATTCCTTTCCAGCATGGCTGCAACCGCCGTATCTTTATCTTTACTTCCCCGGGAAGAACCAAATTCAAAAGAATACGCATCTTTTAAACAAGCGCCGAAAATCCCGGCAATTGTTGAAATAATTCCAACCGCTTCTCCAGGTAAAGCCTCAGAAAAATAGGCTAAGGAAGCTAAACACAAAATTAATCCTATAGCTGCAGCTAGAACCATCACATCAGCACGAACGTTTGAACGACCTGCGTTAACAAGAGCCACATCCCTCAGTCTTGCCTCTTGTCGATCTTTCATCACCGCCAATTCAATTTCAGCTTCCACTTGAATAATCGCTCTTTGAAATTCACTCACCATGTCTGTGTTGTCTTGCAATCTTTTAATAGCTTCCACGGGATCGAGTGTGCCAGTAATTTTTTGAGCAATATCAACAACTTTTCCAGCAATCTCAGGAGCTTGATCTCCTCCCAGCCATCGGGCAATAATGGGGGCAAAACTCGCTAGGCCTAATGCCGCTGCAATAATCGGAAATGCCATCTTACACTCCTTTAGTTAATTGGTAGAATACGTGGTGACCAAGGCGAAGATTGGGTTTATGCCCTTGAGCCCAATAAGGCTCTCCTGGCAGGGAAGTAGCATAATAATGATCACTTCCCTTCGTAAGATCGGGCCATTCTTCACAGGTAACCTTTCGGGCGACTTCGTGACATAAAGTAAATAGAGGATCGTTAATTGTTGACCCTAGTAAGCACAAGCGATTAGGATCCCTATCATTCCAGCAGGAAAATTGGAAAGGCTTTGTGCAAACTTCTTTCAAATTTTGGCCATATTTACCCTTATACGTGAATCGATTCATAATAACATTGGCGACTGCAATTAAGGAGGCTAATCCCCCTGTGACATTATGATATTCCCCCCGCGCTTCCCCATAAATTGTGCGAGCGACAATCTCTAAATCACTTAAATCCATACCATACCCTCCAGATAATTCATTAAAGATTCAGTGCTTGTTCTAAATTTCAAAAACCAAATCCCATTTTGCGAGATCAGCATTAAACTCTGTTGATGTGTGAACTTCCTTACAAGAATAAACACCGTGGTTCATTTGAACCCAATCTAAGACCCTATACGCAGTGTTGGCTTGCCATTTTCCTTTATGAGTTGGGAAAGCTTTAGGCAACCTTACCTGCCCTAAAAGGCTTCCTAAGGTTCCGTAAATCCTTAATTGGTCGCCCTCTTGAGCGACATTGGCAATACCCTCCACAAAGGGGGGGTGCCGCTCGAGAGAATTCATACGGGCCTCTAAATGAGCAAAATTTCCATCCATTTCCTCAATTGTTAAAGGTTCCTTTTTTTGATGCCTATATATTATACCCATGAAAATTATCCTCTCTTTTTGTATAAGATAAAATTTTTTGCAAATCTGTAAGAGTCATAAGCCATTCGTAATGGTTTTCCGGTTTCATCTCGACCTATCAGAACATTAATAACCGATTGTCCCGCTTCTATAGATTCAATGAGGGTTCTGGTTTGATCTTCGTGAAATGTGTCTTGAAATCCAGAGTCTTTATAGCTCGAAGGGGCAATAAATGAGGGATAAATACCACGCTCTCTCCAAGTTAGAAGGGAGCTTGGGCGAATACACGTAGTCTGTCGAATTGACTCCAAACTAAATACGAAGGGATGAATGTCATCCCCCACTTGTTGTCCTCCATATGCCCATAAGCACGGGAGTGCCTCATCATTATTTTCTAGTGACCCCAAAAATACTTTTTGCCCTTGGCCTTGAGTTAAAAATTTTTTTTCATACAAATAAGGCTTTGGAAAATCAAGCTTGTATTGCAGAAGAGAATCTCCAATAAAAGGTATTTTCCCATCACCGGATACTTTTTGAAAATATCCACTTGGCATGGCTTCAACAAATACTTTAGAAAACGTACTTTTTGCTGGATAAATTTGACAGGATGCACTCTTATGGTGAACTGCAATCGCTGTTTCATTCTCAATCCAAATTGGCGTTATACGCACCCCAACTTCAATAATATGCGGCAAATCTTCACCTGTAAGCCACACACCACCATCTTTAATGCCGCCTAATCGAAAAGTGGAGTTTTCATTATTAAAATCATCCGTAGGGGGTGCACCATATCCCAAAGGAAGAGCTTTTAAACTGACACTGCGCAAACCTTTTTCAAATCTCACGATAACTCTCCTGCTAAATTAATTTGATTGGGCGCTGTCCACACATTTAAGGTCTTTACATGAATTGTATGTTCAGCCACTGACGTTGTTTTAAGGTTCAAAAGATCAAGAGAAATAACAGTTGGAATTTCTTCTAAATACGACTTTACATTATAGTTGATAGGATATTGTTGACTTTGCAGCGCATAGATTTGTTGATCGGCATGGTAACTAACAAAAACATCTTTTATTAGTTCATTGAGGCTTAAGTTTTGTGTCTCAATAACGCCTTCTTTTGGTTTTTGATGCGTATAATTCTCGTACCAAAGCCCCGAAGCTGTCTGATAAGTTATGGGCACAGACGTCGAGCCATATTCAGGCTGTGCATAATATATATCATTTATATGTGGATAATCACTGTCTTTGCCTCCAATTGATGCAGCTAATCGCACCCAGGCGTAGGATTTTAGGGCATCTTGATATAATTGATAAGCAACGACTTTACCCACTACTTCTCCCCCTGGAATACGCAAATCAACCAGTCGAACCGAAAGATCCAGTGATAAAGAAAAACAAGCTTGAAAGGGGATAATAAACTCAACTTCTAAACAGCGAGCACTTGCTGCAAGATGTGCCCTTGCCCTCTCTAATGCATGTTCAACCACCTGCCGACCCCGAAGGGTCAAGAAAAATGTTCCTCCTGGAGAAGGGAAAAGTTCTTGTAACCGCAGATTAAGGGTTCGTGTAAGAGGGCGAATTTTGCCCTGCATTTGTGTCTTTTGAGATAGGGTAAACTTTACAATTTCTCGGCGTTTTTGATGATAACGCCAGCCCAATACCAGAGTCCCAACCATCCAAAATCGCTGCCCGCGCATAGCTTTAAGTTGCTGAGTGGCATCGTCCCATCCCATAAATTAAGGTGTTACTGTGGGATAAATATTTAAAATTCCTGTTCGAGGGGGGGAAACAGATCTTAAAACGCTTTGTAGAACTCTATACCCAGTTTTTCCCATGCGCTGACCTTCTTTAGGCCAAGTCGCTTCTAAACCTTGTGGTGTTAATGTATTAATCATTCCTCCGGGAAACGCGGCGCCAATTCTACTGCCTAAGCTGATTTCTCCTTCTCCTTTTTGAACCCATTCTGCCGTAACTGTAACTGATACAGAAGAAAGAGGAGTTTCTGCCAAATGAACTTTCAAACTATCCGAAAAGAAAACAGATGAAAAATCTAAAAGATTTCGTCCCTCAAAAAGGTTTGATAAGCAAACTTTACCTGTGAGGCGATCTCAAGCATAAAGAGCACTGCGACCCTCTAGCCATTCAGTCGGATTATTCTGTTCAAAGGGATCGACAAAATTTGCATTCCAAAAGGGAGCCTCTTTTAGAGTTTTACCTAAGGTTTGCAGTTGGATATCCGCATCCTCCGGTTCAGCTGTTAATTCCAAAGCGACCAATTCATCCTTAATTTCAACAGGTAGGGCAACTAATCGACCGGAAAAAAGTAATTTTCCACCTTGGGATATATATACATGATGTTGATCATGAAATTTCATTTGACTATGGGGAACCAAAACCGTTGCGATGGCCACTTCTCCCTCACGATGATCAATGGTAAGTTTTAAAATATCTAAATCACACCGTTGATGTTTTTGAGGATCAAAGCTTTCTCCTTTTTGTGCCCAAGCAAAATATGTAATCATACCTCATCCTTTCTTAACGTAGTATTCAATTCATCATTTCAAGTGCCCGGGCAATTTTTCCTTTTTTCTCGACTTTCTTTGGAAATGCTAGTAATAAACTAATGTATAATTCGTTTCGACCTATAGAGAGTGATATGACTGCAACCCCTGCTCGATCTGTAACACCAGCTGAAGAGATCATTCCAATACCTTCTCTAAAACCAACTTCTTCCAATCCCTTTTCTTGGTTTATGAGTCAGGGATATCCGCAAGGAGCCTTTTGGGCGGTTATGATTTGTTTTGTGAGCGTGTGCAACGATATATTAATGCGATTACTCGGTGCGCGGCTTGATGTTCTCGAAGTTGTCTTCTTTCGCTTTTTCTTCAGCATGCTGACCGTTGTTCCTCTCATGTTGACTCATGGAACAGCCTTGTTTAAAACAACACGCCCCTGGATGCATTTTTGGCGAGCTGTTCTGGGTGTAGGCGCCATAGGTGCCTGTTGCTATTCAGTGAACTTGATGCCCTTATCTGACAACACAATTATCATGTCTTCTCAGCCCTTTTTCTTCCTTCCCTTAGCTGTCTTTTTCTTACGAGAAAAGGTGGATATGCCTAGATGGATTGCCATCCTTATTGGGTTTATTGGCTTGATCATTATGTTTCAGCCGGGAACTGAAGCTTTGCGCCTTGTTGCTCTCGTTCCTATTACGGCTGCTATTCTCTTTGCTCTCCTGGATATTATGGCTAAAAAAATGGTTTCCACAGAAAATACACATACCCTCCTTTTTTACTTTGCTGTTGGAACCACTATCGCCGCCGCGATACCAGCGTTTTTTGTATGGAAAACCCCTTCATGGGAGGAACTTGGTCTCCTTGTTCTATTAGGTATCGGTGCCAATCTCATTCAAGTTTGTATGATTAGGGCTTTTTCTGCGACAGATGTTTCAGCCTTAATGCCCTTCAGATACGTAGAATTCATTTTTTCAGCTCTCTTTGGTTTCCTATTCTTTATGGAAGTTCCAACGTTTGTAACCATTGCAGGGGCCTCCTTTATTATCGCTGGTACTGCTTACATCAGTTATTATGAAACACGTAAAGAGAAAATGAAGAGTTTGTAGACTGACAGGCTCTCTTCATATTTCTTCTAATTCAAGACGCCACCCCGATTTCAATCCCCATTCATTTGTCATAAAGGCAAAATTGACAACGCGCATATTCAACCAAGGTCGATAACTTAGAAAAACGTCTTCATTTGCTTCCCTTTTTACTATGACTTTTCGCCCCTGTATCTCTTGTATTTGTCGATCTTTCTGCTGATCCGTAATAGCAAATATAGATCCTTCAATGGGATATCTTTCTAAAAGGACTTGCGAATTTGTCACCTTTTGCCACAAAGGTTGTATACATCCAACACGAATTTCACTCCCCCGCCAAAAATCGTCTAAGGCTAACACTGTTTTATCTTCACATAAAATAAGGGATCGATATTTATGTGAGAGTGTATTCCCTGTGTAAATTAATGATCCATTAATAGTTCTCCTTAAATCTCCACTCAGAATGGGCATGAGGTGTTGAATGCATCCTCTCGCTGACAGGGGAGGAAAACCACCTTTGCTTAAAATAAGATCTGACTCCATTTATTTCCACCCCTCAATGATTTATTGTGCCCAGCGTGGCAAATCAACGATGCGTCCCCGACTGCATCGCCGGAAATGGGTTGTCAGCGCATTAATGATTTCCTCCTTAAAATTTTCTTCACTATCTTCTTCTGGCTCTTGATCAAGATTATCCATTTGTTACCCCCTTATAATGCAGTCATAAAAATGATGAACAACTCGCAACGTCGGAGCTTGCATTCCTTGTCCTAAAATTTCTGTTACACAAGCAAGAAAGCGAGTTGTAATGGTTTTGTCTACCCCGTTAGTCTCTGGGAAAGAGACTGTCTCACCTTCAAGGACTTGTCTTACTTTTTCTGACAATAAGGTCACTTCTTCCATTCCTGAAGATTGTGAAAACGCACTGACTTTGAATTTGAGACGTGCCAAAATAACATTGCGTTTTTGAGTCGGTATAAGCGGCAAATGAGTCCAAAGCTCTTCCAAATCCACCAATATTAAGGGATAAGTTGGTTGGGGGGGTAAAGCTAGGTGGACGCGGCTTAATACTTCCCTACGAAGCAATAACCCTCTAATGGCTGTTAGAACTTGAAAATCACTCATGGTCTTCTCCCAAGACATACATCCAACATGTCATCCATTGACGTCGTTGATCACTGATAGGAGGGCATAAAAGTGCAAAAGTCATATTTTGCCATTTCACTCTTACAAAACGCCCCCGTCGAAATCGTAAAACCATTTTAAATTTGAGAGCATTGGACGTGAAATTATTCCAATTCTCACCATAGACTTCTCGCCCTTCCCAAGGAATAACTTGTGCCCAAACACTATCACCTTCCTGCCAGAATTCTTTAAATGACCCATTAGACTCCTCGATTACGCGCCGTTTTATTAACACCACTCGATCACGTAATTGATGTATTTTTGTCATGACAGCCGCACAATCCGATAACTATCCAATATGTCCCGGGCCAATGTTTGACATGGCATCGAGCCTGATTCTCTATTTTCATAAAAATCTGCCACTGTCATAAGAATGGATTGTCGAATCACAGCGGGAATATCTAATGGTCGATCGCCGTAACCTGTCTCAAAATCAATCTCAACAGGTTCAAGAACCTCAGCAAATACTAATCGAGGAACCAGATGATTTATTTCCAATCGATGTCGTCGTATGGGCTGTTTGGCTCCCTGACTCATTAAACGATTTACGCCTAATATTGCCCGTAAAGGGGGATAAGGAAGCGCGACTGAACATATATCTCCAATAGTTGTTGATAATTGGGGCGGATAAGATTTCTCCTTTTCCCAAATTATTCGCCATTGTTGAGTCAGTAATGAACGCCCCAGATACTCCTCTACAAAACTGACAGCTGCCAAAATAAGGGGGCGTAAATATTCATCCTCATGAGCATGGTCAAGGCGCAAGTGCGCCTTGACCTCTGTAAGTCCAACGGGAAGGATATCTAGTGTTTTTATCCGTGTCAGCATGGATTATGCCTTCAAAAAATGAATTAATTTGAGAGCTTCAAAATTGATGACATCTCCCCCTACGCGCTTCGTGGCATAAAACTCTACATAGGGCTTGGCGCTAAAGGGATCGCGCAAAACATGTAATCCAGCTCGATCCACAATTTGATAGGCTTCTCGAAAATTACCAAACGCTATAGCTGTCGTAGATTTTTTTGCGTCAAGCCCTGGCATATCATCTGCTATAAGTACAGGAAATCCTAATAAAGTTGCCGGTGTGCCCTCGATCATACTGGGCTGCCATAAATATTGACGGTTTTCACCTTTAAGTTTGCGAATAGATGCCATTGCTGAACGTGACATTAGCCAAGTTGCGCCAGGAAGATATTGTGCTTTTAAAGCATGAAAAGCATCAACGAGAACATCTCCATCTGTAAGTGCATCACCGGCTTTTGAGATGACCGCTTCAAATTTTCCCCACTCTCCTTTGCCAATTTCAACAAGATCATACGTCAAAAACCCCTTGGGCTTCCCAACGCCATCTCCTGTAACAAAAGCAGAATTTTCCATCAATGTCATTTTTTCAGCAATTTTTTCAGCTAACCAAGATTCAATATCTACACTTGAATCATCCAACAATTTTTGACTTGCTCGCGGTTTTGCATAGATTTGGTGAACGGGAATCCGTATTTTTTTTAATTCAGGTGTCCCTGTTTCTGGCCGATCTGCGGTTTCTGCGACCCATCCGACATCCGCAAAACCTTTTTCTTGCAAAAACTCTAGCCCATCCGTCGAAATACTCATAACCTTTGATAAAGAGCGCATTGGAGAATTTATGACAATGGTGGAATGTATTTTATCTAACATGTTGTGAGGAATTAGGTATCCCCCACTTGCATCATTGAGACTTGTTAAAGATTTTTGCTCTATTCCTTCCATCCCTTTACGAACATAAGAGAAAAAAGCGTTTTTATCTGCGCTCTCCAGTTCGGAAACTCCTGAAAATTGGGGTCTCTTCCCCGCTATCTCAAGCTGCACTAATCGACCTTGCGCCTTCTCCAGCACTTCATTCAATCGATTAACTTTTTCTTCTACAAGAGGATCTGTACTCCCTTTCGTTTCTAAAAGTCCCAGACGGTGATCATTTGCGGCTTTAAAATCTTCAAATGCCTGATGAAGTGTTTCCACTGCTTCTCTAACAATCTGTACTGTCATTATGAATTCCTTTCTAAACTACCTTTTCATATTTTCCCCTGGTCTATATGTTTGTTGAGCTCCTCTAAAACTATTGTAAAATTGTATTGTAAACTCTTGTATTCCCGTCCTGTGGCAATATTTATTTTTGAAACAACCCTCAAGTTGATTTTGGATATTTACAGATATTTAATTATTCAGCAGCTCAGTTAAACGTACCAATTGATTTTTCAAATTGATAATTTCAGGATCGTTCCTCTTGACTCGATCGACTTTAGCTAACGGATTAGCAGCAAAAGTCACGAGAGAAACTTCCTGCAAAATCACCTCCTCTAGAACACGTAATTTTATCGCTCCATTTTTTCCTTCCTTTCTCCTAGCCCTAACGGTTAAGAAACCAATAGATAAGCTATCCACAACACCATTTTTTAGTAAACTATAAGCTTCGCGCCCTTGGGAAAGCTCCAAGATCAATTGACCTTTGACATATAAGCCGTGGGTGTCTTCTCGAATTTCTTGCCACAACCCAATCGGTTGCCGACAATCATGCTGCCAGAGGAGTTTTGGTTTTTTCCCTGATCGTTCCCATTCTTTTAAAGAAATATCAAAAGCCCCTGAAGCCACTTCTTCGCCTTGACTATCTGTAATCCCAAACACAGAAGCATAGCCGCTGAAAGTTCCATCAGCATCCCAAGTTTTTACTGATAAAGGATAATCAATCATTTTATTCATAGAGCTGGCCCTTGGACAGCCGAAGAAACAAGAACATCTCCCCCACTTAATGGTCCGTATCCAACCCCTTGGCGCTTTTCATTAAGGGTGAGAAAATTTGCAGATGCTATTTTTGACCAAACAGCTTCACGTCGTTCTGCAAGAGCTGGAATAGCATCTGTATTGTAGCTTAAACATATTCCTTCTTCAAAAAAGGGCGCTAACCACAGGTTAAATTCCGCAACAAAAAACTCCAGTAAAGGTATAATTGTATCTTCCCAAAGATGAAACCGAGCTTCCTTGTAATTGGCAAATGTTGCATCCCCTGGAACTCCCACTAACATAGGGGGAATGCCATAACTTTGGGCGATTTCCCGGGCTGTGAGATTTTTACCCTCAATAAAATCTAAGTCTTTAGGGGATAATCCCATTTCCCGCCAATCACAATCCCCTTCAAGAATAAGCATTTGCCCTGCATTTTTATGGCCTGCATAAATTTCCCGTAAATCTTGCCTTAAAGACTCTCGCTGGACTTCACTCATGGCACGGGAATGCGGAGTGGGTCGTATAATGAGCCCCCCGCTGGGGCGTCCGCCATTTTGTAACAATGCTAAATTGTGCCCCGCTACAGCATTATGTTGATCAATACTTTGTGCAGCTGCCTCAATGGGGCTCATGCCATACCAGTCATTTAGGGGATGAAAATTTTTGAGATGGAGAATACAAGATTGCCCGGTAATCGGGTTACAATTAATAGTTTTATGAACTCCCCCAACGGTATACTGATATCCCATCGGCAAGCCAGCTGATCCAGGAATGATTTTGATTCGATCGGGTCGTAAGGGATGCAGCTCCGTTGGAATGCCATCCTGATTAAGCACAGCTTCAATATAGGTATTCCCGGCTAAGAGCAAATAACCCACGACGGATTCCATAAATGAGGAACCGGCTTGGCGAGGGCTGGGACAATTGAGAAGATCTAATAAAGGATGAGTTTCGAGTTCATTTGAGCCTCTATATAAAAGCCAGGGAACGCTGCTCAATCCTCGAGCAATAAGATTGACACATCGATAAACGATCACGTTCTTCTGATAACCTTCTGCGGCCAGCGAATCATATCGACGTGGTGTCCATACAGGATTTCCCATTGTACCACAGACAACAAGTGGCCCCACACAACTTGACTTTTGTGGAAACAATCCATTGCGAGAAATAAAGGACTTCAGAAATGTTTTCATCAGATAACCCTCTTTCGTTTCATTACGAAAAAGGTCTATCGATTGCCCCTACAATTTGTCAAATATTACAAATGCCCATTAAGTAATTTCAAGCCAAATTGATATTATCGTTGGGAATTTGAGACTTTATCAGCGCATTGAAAATTATGATCGTCACTTCGGGATAGTGCTGGAATATTATCGATTTCTTGTTGATCTAATCCAATTTTTTTAAAAGCATCTGTGTATTCAGCTTGAGTGGCTCGAACTTCTACTAACATTTTGCTCATTATATCCGAGGGTTTCGTACGTTGCGTGCCTTCCCATTCAGCGATTTTTTGTTTATTTCCAGCGAACAGCTTGATGTCATTACATAAACTATCTCCCTGGCCGGCGCCTCCCCGCTCCTTTTTAATACAAGAGTCAACTTCTCTAAGATCCAAACCGCATGTTTTTGAATGGTTAATAATACCTTCTCCAATAATTTTTCCTTTATAAACCTGACCTTCTTTAATTTTTTTACAACTAAAATTATCAATTTGATTGGTATCAAGAGCCGGAATTTTACCAATTTGCTCGGGGCTTAAGCCACCTATCATTAGTTTATCCAAAATAATTTTCTGTTTTCCAGAAAGTTCAACAATTCTTTTCTTTTGAGATCGCGCATTGAGAAAGGCAGAATTATTCTTCATAGATTGATTGGCTGCTTGTAATTGCTTGTTATTACTTGCATAAGTAACAATATCATTACAAAAATCCTTAGTCTTTTTATCCGCTAAATTTTTTTCTTTACTGACCAAACATTTCCGTAATTCTTGCGGACTTATGCCACAATCCATTGTTGGATCCAGTATTTGCGCAGGAGATAAAGCTTGTCCTGAAGTTACCATCGTAATGAAACAAACCGTTGTAAAAGTTTTAGGTAAATATTTCATGATTGTCCCCCCGAGACATATTAATTTTTGATGCATAATCATAAATAAATAATAAATTCAAAAAATTAATGCCTGCTTAAGAAGTATTATTTAAAAGAATTAAATGAATGGTGCTTGTCGTTACCTTATTTTAAAGAAACGAGAAAAATGAACTGAATTTATAGAAATTCTTAGGCTAAGGCAAGGACAGCCTTTTGAATTCGGTTGCAAGCTTCACGCAAAAGCTCCGTATCTATAGCATAAGATATACGAAAATAGGGAGATAGCCCAAAAGAATCTCCGCTAACTGAAGCAATGCCTCCCTCCTCCAATAAATAGAGCACAAATTCATTATCTGTGCTTAATAATTGACCGCGCGGAGTTTTTTTACCCATTACACCCTCACAAGAAATATAAAGATAAAAAGCTCCTTCAGGCTTAAAACACGACAAACCCGGCGTAGCATTAATAATTTCAAGCGCTAAATCCCGCCGAAATTGAAATGTTTGCACCCAAGAGCTGATAAATTCATGGGAACCGGATAAAGCCGTAACAGCCGCTGCTTGAGAAATTGAGCAGGCGTTAGAGGTGCTATGGGACTGAATCATAGTAATCGCCTTTATTAATGGCTTTGGCCCCCCAGCATAGCCGATACGCCACCCGGTCATGGCATAAGATTTTGATACGCCATTAACCGTTAAAATTCGATTTTTTAAGTTGGGAACGACGGTAGCAAGTGTTGCAAAAGCAACTTTGTCATAGACCAAATACTCATAGATATCATCACAAATTACGTAGACATGAGGGTGTCGTAGAAGAACTTCTCCCAACTCCCGAAGTTGTTCTTCAAGGTAAACTCGCCCTGTTGGATTCCCGGGAGAGTTTAATATGAGCCATTTTGTTTGCTTTGTAATGGCATTTTCTAGGCTGGCTGGTGTTAATTTAAAATGATCTTCTTCCCCACAATGTACAATTACACTTTTGCCAGAACAAATGTGAACCATATCCGGATATGATACCCAGTAAGGAGCCGGAATAATAACCTCATCTCCTTCTTGAACAGTGGCCAGGAGAGCATTAAAAATGACCTGTTTGGCACCGTTTCCTACGGTGATTTCATCCAAACTATAAGACAGCTGATTATCTTTCAAAAATTTTTCTTGTATGGCTTTTCTTAGAAGTACCGTTCCCTCTATAGGTGTGTATTTTGTTTGTCCTTTATTCAGGGCCTCAACCGCACCTTGCTTTATAGGATCGGGTGTATCAAAATCAGGTTCTCCAGCACTTAAGCTAATAACATCCAGACCTTGAGCCTTAAGTTCAGCTGCTCTTGCCGTCATAGCTAACGTTGGTGATGGATGAATGCATTTTAAACGATTAGCCAAGAAATCCATGGGGACGCTCCTCAATATCATAAGACAAGTACATAAAATCCGTTCTAGCACACCTTATCTTTCTAGACAATCTCGGCTTGAAATGGACTTTTTTAAAAAGAACTCTATTGAAATCCTGTACTTTTTCTAGGGAAAAGAGTACAAATGATAAGGAAATAAGCCATCTGATACTGAGCGAATATGAGCAAACGACAAAATAATGATATTTCTTTTGAACAAGCCTTAAGCGAACGATACCTGGCTTATGCTTTATCGACAATTACGTCACGATCTCTGCCCGATGTGCGCGATGGGCTAAAGCCTGTGCACCGTCGGTTAATATACGCTATGCAGCAATTACGGTTAAATCCAAATTCTAGCTTTAAAAAGTCGGCTCGAGTAGTGGGTGACGTCATGGGTAAATTTCACCCGCATGGTGATCAATCCATTTATGATGCCCTTGTCCGCCAAGCTCAAGATTTCTCTATGCGCTATCCCCTGATTGATGGTCAAGGAAACTTTGGTAACATTGATGGCGACAACGCAGCTGCCATGCGATATACAGAAGCTCGACTGACTGAAGTTGCTTCTCTCCTCATGGAGGGGATAGATGAAAACGCCATTGATTTTCGTGCAACTTATGACGGCGAATCTGATGAACCAATCGTGTTTCCTGCCGCTTTTCCCAATTTGCTGGCTAACGGTTCAAATGGTATTGCCGTGGGAATGGCAACGTCTATCCCTCCCCACAACCTAGCTGAACTTTGCCAGGGTTTGATGCTACTGATTGATAAACCTGAGGCCACAATCGCTGATTTGATGACTCTCATTCCTGGCCCCGACTTCCCCACAGGTGGGATTTTGACTGAAGGCAAAGAATCCATCTTAAAAAGCTATGAAACGGGTCGTGGTAGTTTTCGATTAAGAGCTCGCTGGGAAACAGAACAAGTCAAAGGTGGCACTTATCGTATTGTTATTACACAAATTCCTTATCAGGTAGGCAAATCCAAACTCATTGAGAAAATTGCCGACTTACTGTCTGAAAAGAAACTTCCCCTTCTTAATGATGTGATCGATGAATCAACAGATGATATTCGTGTCGTCCTGGAACCCAAAAGTAGATCCGTTGATCCTGAAGTTCTTATGGAGTCACTGTTCCGTCATACCGACCTTGAAGCGCGTATTTCTCTCAACATGAATGTTCTTGATGGAGGAAAAACACCAAAAGTCATGGACTTAAAACAAGTTCTTCAAGCTTTCCTCAACCATCGCCGGGAAGTTCTTACACGCCGAACTACGTACCGGCTAAAACAAATTGTTGATAGGTTGGAAGTTCTTGAAGGTTATTTGGTTGCTTACCTCAATATTGATGAGGTTATCCGCATCATACGGGAAGAAGATGAACCGAAACCAATCATGATGGCTCAATTTAAACTGTCTGATATACAAGCTGAAGCAATATTAAATATGCGCCTACGCAGCTTACGCAAACTGCAAGAAATTGAAATTCGCCAAGAACACGCTAGCCTCACCCAAGAGCACTCAATCCTCACAGATCTGCTACAAAGTCCTGCCAAACAATGGAAGCGCATTAAGACAGATATTAAGGAAATTGAAAAGCGTTTTGGTCAGAATACGCTTCTTGGGGCGCGGCGCACAACTCTAGCTGAAGCTCCTCAAGTCGTTATTGTTCCCATTGAAGCGATTATCGAACGAGAAGACGTTACGATCATTTGTTCGGAAAAAGGATGGATTCGCGCTATTAAAGGCCATCAAATTGCTGCAGATGATTTAAAATATAAAGATGGGGACGAAGGTCGATATGTTATTCCTGCTCAAACTACTGACAAAGTGATGATCTTTGCCACCAATGGTCGCTTTTATACCGTTGGTGTAGACAAACTTTCCCGCGGTCGCGGACATGGAGAGCCTTTACGTCTTATGATTGACCTCGACAATACAGAAGAAATTATTGAAATGATGATCCTGAAGCCAGGCGAATCTCAAGAACCGTCTCAATATTTATTGGCCTCATCGGAAGGACGAGGATTTCTTGTATCGGCTCAAGATGTATTATCTCAGACACGGGGAGGCCGCCAAGTTATGCTTTTAAGCGGTGATGCAAAAGCAAAATACTGTTTCCCTGTAAAACACACATCGCCCAATCAATTAATAGGTATTATTGGCGAAAATCGAAAACTAGTTATCTATCCTGTCTCGGAAATTCCTGCTTTGACAAAAGGTAGGGGAGTTACTCTTCAAAAGTATCGACAAGGCACGTTATCAGATATCAAAATTTTTCAAGAGCAAGATGGGCTAACGTGGACTCGCAATGGAAAATTACAAAAGGAAATGGATTTGCGACCCTGGCGTGCACGTAGAGGTGCGATAGGACGCCTGGCTCCCATTGGCTTTCCTCGCAATAATAAGTTTGAAGGCTAAAACCCTTTTCATGAAATCTTAACATTATATCATTATACTCAAAGGTACGTTACTTTTGAGGATGAATATTTTTATGAATACCCGCTTATTCATTTGGTTGACCACTGTCTTTGGGACATCGTCAATTCTTGGGGCACAACCTACAGGCCCTTCGAATATTTATGATAAAGACGCCCGCAATCAAATACTACAAGCGCAAAAGCAAAATACTGACGTAGCTACTCAACAAAGAATAGATACAAGAGCAAAGGGAAGAGAAATTCAAGCGAAAGCTGATGTCGTTGTAAATGTTACAAATGAAATCCAAGACTTGATTCGCAAAGCCCCTTTAAGTATTCAACAGCAAAATGCGACAACAGTCGTTGCTGTTTTAAATCAAGTTGTTCAAGGTGCAGGTGTTCTTTTCCGCGCTTATGGCCGTCGCAAAGAGGCATTACAAACAATTATGGGTACGAATGAACAAATTTTAGAAGCTGCCATAAAATCTTATGAAAAAATTCAAGCGCAATCTGTAATTCTTGAAAAACTAATAGGCCCAACTACCATTCAAAGCGCCATGAAAAAAGCTCAAAATTTAACAGGAAACAAAAGTCAAATTATATCTGGCTTGTTAAATCCTGCCAATTATTTGAATACCTTTGTTGCGTTTACAGATAGCTTATTGATAACAGATAATAAAGCTGATCGCTGGGAAAAGATAAAGTTGGCTTCAAAGTCATTGAGCGAAGAGCAAAGCCGTTTTGACGATTACATTGCTCTGTTAGAGCTCAAAGTCTTAGAAAACATGATGATGGAATACCATCGCATAGAAAATTTTAATACGGTAAAAAATCCTAATAAAAACCAAGAGAACCCTCAAGGATACATAAATATTTTGAAAACGTCTTTTGCAACTCTGGGTGAAGCCATTAGAATTACTGACCAGAAAATTTTGGCCTTAAAAGCAGATCCACCCAAAGGAAATGTTCTTAATAAATTCAAGAAAGTGGTCGGCAAGGATTCGCAGACACTCAATAATCAGACATTAAGTGCCTTAACAGCTGAAAGAGAAAAGTATGTGAAACAGAAGCAAGATTTAGAAGATAAAATTGCCTATTATCAAGATCAGTCAACTACCCTAGACCCCAAAAAAATTGCTGAAGGGAAAGCAAACACGTTAGCGCAAATTAAATCAATTCAAATGGCACGCGTTTCTAAAGCAAATTTAAATGATTTGGTACAACAAGTTGTACAATTAACCAACCAAGTCACCCAACTTCAAAATGACCTCAAAACTTTAAAGAAAACCCCATAAATATTCGTGTTCAAATAAACTTTGTTATAAAAAACTAAATGAACTGACTCTTTTAAAGTCTACATAAATTGGCTTTCTAGCTCTCAGCTTTTTTCAATTTTTGCTGTTGAGCGGAATTTTTATCCTGCATTTTAGCTTGAGACTGTTTGGTCTTTACGGCACGAGGCATTTTTGAAATACGAATAACCCCTGCTGCATTTTTGGTTTGTTTTAACTCGCCTTTGATGACCGCAAGATTCATTGTTCCGGCGCCCTCGCACTTGAGATCTGCATCACCAACAACTGCTTTAACATCGATAATACCTGTTCCTCTGATACCGGCTTTCAAATTGGGAATTGTTCCTTTACGAATTATATATTTTCCATCACCTCGAATATCAATATCAGCATTGCCATCTATTTGATTAATGATTATTTCTCCTGAACCATCAATCGTACTAAATAGATTTTTAACTTTAGAGCTTGTTATATCTCCTCCGCCATTAATGCTGAAGGTTGTGTCGGCTTCGCGGATGTCCACATTACCTCTGCCTCCCGTTAAACTAATACTTAAAGGCATTTTGGAGGGGACTTCAAGATTTAGCACTAACTTATCTACATCTACCAATGTAGGGATAGTACTTTCAAAGCCCACAAACAATTCACCAGTATGTAAGGTATGTTTATCTGTAATCTGAATGCGGTCTAATAAATTATCAGGCCCCTTAATGGAGACGTTTACTGTCTTATCTTCATTTGTCGTTTTAACCAGTACCACTCCTGTAAAGTTCTTTACAACAACGCCACTAACTTCAAATTTTTTACCATCTTTAGCCGTCATAGCTGTTTCTAAAGTTTGTTTGGCCGTGTCAGGCGCCAATTCTTCTGCAGTCTCTCCCAAGACTACGGACTGCTCTGAAGGCGCCGCCTTAGAAGACGTATCCGGCAAAGAGACTACATTGGACGGCTGTGTAGCCATACAAGATAAAGAAAACAATACAGCAGGGCTCACAAGATATTTATTCACCATTAGAAAACTCCCTATCAATTATAATAAAATTTACGATAAATAAATTGTACTATGTAGAATTGGTTCTGACCAGAGGGATGATGAACCCATAAAATTTTTACGTCCACAAAAGCTTATGAAAATTTTTTATGGAACATTTTATAAGCGATTAAACCCAAGGAGAGTCTATAATTTCTATAAATATATCTATGGGTTGTTCAAATATTATCTATTTATAAAGGATTGCGTTTTCATTAGCATAAAAAAAACCTGAGAAAAATCTCAGGTTTTTAAATTTGACTTAAAAGCAAAAGAAATTATCGTGAATAAAACTCGACAACCAAATTTGGTTCCATACTAACTGGGTAAGGAACATCTGCAAGTTTCGGTCCCCGAATAAAGCGTCCTTTAAAACCCTTATGATCCGCTTCAACGTAGTCTGGAACGTCACGCTCATTAGATTGAATGGCTAGAGCCACGTTGACATTATCTTTCATACGACCGCCAACGACTATTTCATCGCCATCACGAACCTGATAAGAAGGAATGTTAACGCGCTTGCCATTTACTTGAACGTGACCGTGGTTCACAAATTGACGCGCAGCAAAAACAGTAGATACAAATTTCATTCGGTATATAACCGCATCCAAACGACGTTCCAAAAGCTCAATAAGATTTTCAGAAGTGTCTCCACGGCGACGCACGGCTTCTTCGTACAAACGACGAAACTGGCGCTCATTTATATTACCATAGTATCCTTTGAGCTTTTGTTTGGCTCGCAGTTGAATACCATAGTCAGAGGGCTTAGAGCGTTGTTGTCCATGTTGACCGGGTCCATAATTACGGCGATTAACTGGGCTTTTTGGGCGACCCCATAAGTTTACACCCAAACGACGATCAATTTTGTGCTTTGCTGTCACGCGCTTTGTCATAAATAAAACCTATCTTTACAAGATCTAATAATGTTTTGACATAAATGTCTATGGTTTGAAATACGATGTTTTACACCCATTTGTCAAATCGTTTATTAAAAAAGAGACTCCTTTTTTCATTTCTTCTCCCACTTTCACCGATTTTTAACGATAAGGGACTTATATTTAAGAATAAACCTCTGTCTAAAGGAAGTGATTATGATTAGTTTGAAGAAATTATCAAAGCTCATTTTTACTTACCATATGCTCATCTTGGCATCAATAGCTACCAATTCACAAGGGAATATTGTTGTGGGCCCGGTACCTGTAAATCCTACTGCGCCCTTAAATGAGCTTTCTGTAGCTCCCTCACCTATTGATACGATTTTTGAAGAAATACTTTCCTCCAAAAAAATTGCAGCAGACAAAGATTTAATGACATTTTACGAAAAAATGGGGAGACAACCTGTTTGGTTTTTTCAAGGTAATCTTACAAAGTGTGGTCAAATCGCCGTTGAAACCCTTAAGGAAGCTGCTCTTGAAGGCTTAAATCCTCAAGATTACGAAGATGCAACAACATTTGGTACTCATCCGACTCAATGGGCGGAGGCTGAAATTCTCCTTACCAAACGCTATTTGGATTACATTAACCACCTCAGAGTCGGAAGAATCGACCCTGCAAGAATCAGCAATGATATAAAATTTAAAAGCCCAAAGACAAGTGCGGTAGACCTTCTTTGGAATGCAGTGCATGATAAGGCCTCTCAATGTACAAAACTTAAAACCTTAGAGCCGAATATCCCTCAGTATATTCATATGAGAGAGCTGTTGGGTCATTACAGAGCGTTAGCAAAAGAAAATAAAGAGTGGCCAAACATAAAAACTAAAAATAAGCTTAAACTTGACGATCAAGGTCCCGATGTAAAAATTTTACGACAAATTCTTATTCTGCATGGAGATTTAAAGGAAGAATTAGGAAGCTCGGAAAAATTTGACAAAGATGTTGACCTGGCTTTACGTCAATTCCAGAAACGTCATACTCTTGATGCAGATGGCATTGTCACAAGTAAAACAAAAGAAGCATTAAATGTGCCGATTGAAGATCTTATCCACAAAGTGATTATAAATATGGAACGATTGCGCTGGTTACCAGATGAATTGGGTGATAAGCACATTATTGTTAATGTAGCGGGTTACGAAGTCCGAGCTTACGAAAATGCAGACCTCAAGCTAACAATCCCTGCCATTGTTGGACGTCCGAGTCGCCGGACTCCTTTATTCTATGCTCCTTTAAGGAATGTCATCATTAACCCTTCATGGGGCGTACCGTACAATATTTTGGTTCATGACAAGCTTCCAAAAATTATTAATGATCCTGATTACGTACGTCGCTCAGGCTTTACGGTGACAGATGATTCCGGTCAAGTGGTAGACCCTGATCAAGCTGATTGGGAAAATGAAGGTACTCGTTATCATTTGCGGCAAAGTCCGGGTCGTAGCAATGCTTTGGGCCGCATTAAGTTTAATATTGAAAACCCATACACAATTTATTTGCACGGCACCCCAGAAGAAAAGCTTTTTCAAAAAACAGCCCGCGCCTTCTCTTCCGGTTGTATTCGACTGAAAACACCTGTCCAACTTGCGGAATGGGCGTTAAGTAATGCTAACAAATGGTCCGTCGAGGATATTGAGAAAGCCATTGGACAAGGGAGAACACAAACCGTTAAACCTGAAGATGATATTTCTGTATACTTTACCTATCAAACTGTATGGATGGGTGATGACAACCTTATTCATATCAGTGATGATCCTTACCGAATGGATCCGAAGATGTTGAAAGTATTAAACCCGGGAGAGTAAGTTCCGTCTATTTTTCATAATCTTTCACCAAATGCGCCACGCGGTTGGCGTATTTGCCTCCGTGACTCCACTTTCGAGAATGATAACTAGCAACAGCTTTTGCCCAACGACCTGATTCTTGGTATAACTCTTTTAAAAAGTAAGCTGCATAAAGAATATTCAATCTCGGATTCAGCATTTCTGACACACGGGAAAAACCCGCCCCATGAAATCCCCAATTTACTTGCATACATCCTAAATCCGTTTGATAACGAACCCTTTTCGGCAAAGTCTTTAAAAACTTTTCGGCAGCGGCTTTGTTGGGAAAATAATGACCTTTTCCCTTAACATTAATCGTCCAAGGCCAAGGTCTAGTTCCCAAATTACTTTCAGCTTTGGCAACGGCCCAAATAATTTCAGGCAAAACGCCTGTTTTTTGAGCCGCTTCTTCAATGTACTTTTCGCAATAATAGTGGGGAGTTGCAAAACCTTCAGCTAGAAAAAATAAATTAGTGAATATTACAACGAGCACACGGACATTT
Organism: Alphaproteobacteria bacterium; assembly: GCA_016870095.1. Classification (NCBI taxonomy): domain Bacteria; kingdom Pseudomonadati; phylum Pseudomonadota; class Alphaproteobacteria; species Alphaproteobacteria bacterium. Next base: position 40,039 of record VGCI01000008.1, read on the forward strand.
CGTACCATCCCGCCAACCCTCCCAAACCTACTTTTCTGGCAAAACCTGAGGTTTACAAGTCACAATATAGAATTTTAATTAAAATTTTAAAGAGGTCTACAATGCAATTTTTGACTGAGTAGCCGCGGCTAAGGTGTTTTCTAAAAGATAAGTTACCGTCATAGGGCCAACACCACCAGGAACAGGGGTAAGAAACCCAGCAACTTTCCTCACTCCCTCAAAATCAACATCACCTTTCAGGGAAACTGTGCCATTAGGCTCTACGACACGAGAAATCCCAATATCAATAACAACAGCACCCGGCTTTATATAATCTGCAGTAATGAGACCAGGTTTTCCAATTGCCGTTACCAGAATATCCGCGCGACGGCACTCTTCCGCTAGATTAAGAGTTTGCGAATGGGTTTGAACCACGGTTGCATTTTTAAAACTTAATAATAAAGCAGTCGGTCGACCCACTAAAACAGATCTTCCCACCACAACGGCATGTTTTCCTTCAACTGATGGCATTATAGAGTGAATTAAGTGAAGACATCCTAAAGGCGTACAGGGGACAAGGTTGGGACGCCCTGCAAACAAAAGACCTAAATTTTGTGGATGCAATCCATCAACATCTTTATGGGGCAATAAACGAGAAATGATGCGTGCCGTATCTAGAGATTCTGGCAACGGCAATTGAATGAGAATTCCATGAACGCGATCATCAGCGTTTAAATCATCAATCTTGGCAAGGATTTCTGTTTCTGAAGTCTGCTCAGGCATAAGAAAAACTTCTGACCGAATCCCTACCTCTTCACAAGATTTTCTCTTATTTTTTACATAGACCTGACTGGCGGGATTATCACCCACCAAAAGAACCGCAAGTCCAGGAGGATATCCGTGACTCTTCTTAAAATCCGACACCTTGATAGAAATATCTTGTCGAATTTGTGTCGCGATCGCATTTCCATCAATTAATATTGCTGCCATAGGACTCTCTTAGAAAGGAAATTTTATGGCCAATTGTAATAGGATCCCTTGAATTAAATAAATAGCAAGAATGAGAACCACCGGGGAAAGATCAACGCCCGCCATTTGAGGAAGGAGTCGACGAATGGGAACCAGAGCTGGTTCAACAATCCGAAACAAAAATGTATGAATTCCATATACAAAATTATTATAGCGATTGATAATATTAAATTGTTCAAGCCATCCCAGAACAATATAAATAACAATGGCCCACCAATAGGCATTCAAAGCCATAATAATTACACGAATCATAGGTATCAAAATTATATCCATTTTACATCCTCCTTTAAGAAGCTAATCGTGACGATACTTCGTTTTTCTCGTGAATACCCAAAGCATCCAATGCCTGAATCAAAATATGATGAGCTGTTAATCCAGCTTCCTCATATTGCATTGCAGGTGTGGCATGGTCAATAAGGCGATCAGGCAACATCATCGTCCGAATTTTTATACCTTTATCTAAGAGACCTTGAGTTTCTAGGACATGAAAGACTTGTGTTGCAAATCCGCCAATTGAACCCTCTTCAAGGGTTATCAGAACTTCATGATTATGAACAAGTTGACCAATTAACTCAATGTCGATTGGTTTTGCAAACCGCGCATCGGCTACTGTGGTAGATAAACCATACCCACTCAGCAGATCAGCTGCCTTTAAGGCTTCCCCAAGACGACTTCCAAGGGAAAGAATAGCAATTTTAGACCCCTCACGAACAATTCTTCCTTTGCCAATCTCAAGAATTTCAGCGGGTACATTCAAATTAACACCTACCCCTTCACCTCGTGGATATCGAAAAGCGGAGGGACAGTCATCGATCGATGCCGCTGTGGCAATCATATGTTTTAGTTCTAATTCATCTGCTGCTGCCATGATGACCATATTTGGCAAACATCCTAAATAAGCCAAATCATAACTTCCGGCATGTGTTGCCCCATCGGCGCCAACAAGGCCAGCACGATCTAAAGCAAATCGCACGGGTAGTTTTTGCAACATTACATCATGTATAACCTGATCGTAGCCCCGCTGAAGAAATGTAGAATAAATGGCGACAAAGGGTTTTAAACCATCGCAGGCCATCCCTGCGGCAAAAGTCACTGCATGTTGTTCAGCAATACCCACATCGAAGCATCGCTCTGGAAACTGTTTTGCAAAAATATCAAGCCCTGTACCCGCAGGCATAGCTGCAGTGATAGCAATTATTCCACTGTCTTTCTTAGCTTCTTCAACTAAGCATTCTCCAAAAACTTTGGTGTAACTTGGCACTGCCGTTTTAGCAATCTGTTGTATGCCCGTAATAACGTCAAATTTGCTCACCCCATGAAATTTGTCTGCAGAAGCTTCAGCTGGAGCATATCCGCGGCCTTTCTGTGTCACAACATGAAGCAATATAGGCCCTGACTCTGCCCGATCTCTTACATTCTTTAGAACAGGAATTAGATGATCCAAATCATGCCCATCCACAGGACCAACATAATAAAAACCCAATTCTTCAAATAAAGTACCACCTGTAACCATACCCCGAGCAAATTCTTCTGCTCGACGTGCCGCGGTCTCTAAGGATTTTGGAAGGTGACTCGCTACATCTTTCGCCATTTTTCGCAAAGAATGATAAGACCGGGAGGAAAGGAGTCGGGATAGATAACCACTCATTGCACCCACAGGCGGAGCGATAGACATATCGTTATCGTTCAATATAACAATTAATCGACTGGCCATAGCACCGGCATTATTAAGAGCCTCGTAGGCCATTCCAGCACTCATAGCACCATCACCAATAACCGCTACGATATTATGATTTTCACCCTTTAAATCTCGAGCAACAGCAAAACCTAAAGCAGCTGAAATTGATGTAGAAGCATGGGCAGTACCAAAAGGATCATAAACGCTTTCACTGCGCCGTGTAAATCCAGAGGGACCACCTGCTTGTCGCAATCTAGACATTTGTTCCCGACGGCCCGTCAAAATTTTATGGGGATAAGATTGATGACCCACATCCCAAATAACTTTATCTTGAGGGGTATCAAAAACATGATGTAAAGCAACTGTCAACTCAACCACACCCAAGCTAGCCCCTAAATGTCCCCCCGTGCGCGAAACATTATGAATTGTTTCTTGGCGAACTTCAGCAGCCAATAGATGCAATGCATCCATAGATAAACCTTTCATGTCTGCTGGGGTATGGATTTTATCCAAATGTGGGGTAGACGCTAAAACGGGATCAGTCACCTAAATTCACTCTCGTATATATTATCTCTTTCAAGACCGAAACTTATGTACCCCCAGAATTTAAGCAAGGCAGCTTGCGAAAGCAAGAAATATATCAATTGCTCTTGTTATTTTTTAAATTTGAACGTACCCATAGAATTTACAATTTGTTTACAAATATAACGTTATGCTAAAATTTGTATATGTTTGTTTTTCAGGAGCTTATAATGCATTTAGGGACATATTTTAAATACCTTAATAATTTTGTCGTTATCGGCTTTACATTCTTAGCTTGCCTCTCAGAAGTTTCAGCTGCACCTCATCAAATTGGACAAGCATTAGTCCCCGGCCAAAAATCCAAAAGTCAAGATGTGGAACAAACCCCCCTGATGAATATAAAAGGCATGGAAGTAAGTATGGGGGATTCCAAAGCTCCCCTAACCATTGTCATGTATTATTCCTTGACCTGCCCTCACTGTCATGACTATCAACTGCAAGAAATTCCCAAAATTAAGTCAGAATTTATTGACAAAAGGCTTGTTCGCTTCATTTATAGAGACTTTCCAACAGATTCCAGTGCTGTCAAAGCTGCAAAAATTGCTTGGTGTCATGGTAAGGAGCAATATCTTGGCTTTGCCAAAAAGCTTCTTGAAACACAAGATAAGTGGGTTCCAATAGATGTTGCAAAACTTAAAGAGGCTGATAAAAATTTAGAAAGAATTGCTAAGGATTTGGGAATTTCTGATACTGACTATAAAAAATGCTTGGCCAACGAAGAGATTGAAGCCTCCATTCTTCGATCAAGTTTCGAAGCTCAGAAAACCTACTCTATTAATGCTGCTCCCGCTTTTCTCGTAAATAACGAATATTATGACGGTATTGTTACTGCTGATTATATTCGCGATAAGCTACACAAAATGATGGACAGTAAGCATCACCTACCTATCCCTTAGAGCTAGGCTTTTTACCTTTTGCGATAATGATGCGTTTCCTTGATAAAATGCAGCAAAAGCCAACTAGCAGCGATCGCCACAGGAATCGCCATCATAGCATTTTGATAAGCGCTCACGCTATAAATACGTAAATTATCCGGTCCAAACGAACCATCCCAACAATAGTCTAACAAGTGACCAAGTAACGGTTGAAAAACAATTCCACTCATCATCACAATAGCATTCGTAAATCAAAGGGCAGTGCCGCTGATGCGTCGGGGAAGAATTTCTTTTACACAAGCAAAGACAAGGACTTGCCCTCCAAGAAACACACCCCCCATAAAGAGTAGACAAAACATGAGTCCTAAAGGAATATAGGTTCCAAACATAATAGCTAAGAATGTCAGAAATAATAAAGTAGAAGATAGTTTCATAGCAAAAATTCGGCTTTGAAATTTATCAGAGATCCATGCTGCTAAGGGAGCGCCAAAGGCAAATCCCAGAAAAATCATAACAGACGCAAAAGATGCATGTTCATTATCAATACTATAAGTTTGCATCAAATAGGGTACACCCCATAGCTCTGCAAAAGCGGCAATAGGAAGCCACATCAAAGACCCAAAAAGACCAATCAGCCAGACTTGCGGGTTTGTCATAAGCAATGCCAAAGACTTTCTTAAGGGTATTTCATGAGCATGGTGAGGTTTTTGGGCGTTAAGGTGATCTTTGGGATGATCCCGAATCATAATCCACGCAAATATTGTCATAACGACACCTGCCGTTGCCAGAGCTAAACTCGCTTCACGCCACCCTCCCATATTATTAACCATCCAGGCGAGTGGAGGTCCACCGAAAGTGCCACCAATTGTTCCCATCATCGTTGTCATCCCTGACATAAGGGCAAAGCGGGTGGGTGAGAACCATTCTGCAACAATTTTCATACAACTAATAAACGCACAAGCAGAGCCTCCCCCAATGAGAAAACGCCCCAGTTGCGCCAAAAACAAGCCATCACTCAAAGCAAACATAAATGTCCCGATTGCACATAAAGCAGCAGAAGCCGTAAGAATTCGACGGGTGCCGATGGCGTCTACCATCACACCACAAGGAATCTGCAACGCCACGTAAGAGTAGGAATAGCAAGAAACCAAAATGCCCAACGCCGCAGAAGTTAATGAGAAATCTTTCATTAACCCTTCTGTCATAACGCTGGGGGAAACTCGCAAGATGCATTCGTAGAGATAAAACGCCCCTGCGCAAGCCCATATAGCCCACGATTGGCGAGAATTTAAATATTCTTTTACAGCAGATTGATTGGTTTCATCCAAAAATTCCTCTGCTTTAACAGCAAGTATAGCTGTTTCCATATCCTTTAACTTTCATCAGCAGAAATTATAATTGTATTATGGTATTAATTTATCTCACTCAGCGTTTGCAAGCAATATAGCTATGCAGACACTTATTTTGGCTGGTAGTCTGGATGCGTTTCCCGCACAAACCGCATAACAACCCATGCAATCAATAAGCTAATCGGAATAGCACACATGGCGTATTGATAGGCTTCAGCACTATATAAGCGAATACCATCTGCACCAACCTGACCGTCCTCAAACTGATGAATCAAATGTCCAAGAAGAATTTGGAAAACGGGCGCACTGGCCATTGTTAAACAATTCATGAAACCAATGGTTGTACCACTAAATTCAGGCGGATTGATTTCCTTTGCAGCTGCAAAGTTCAAAATTTGCCACCCACAAAAGAATCCCGCACCAAACAAAAGAGCAAATATACCATAAAGAGGCAGATTTGTTAGGTAAATTGCCGGCATAAACATCGCCAAGGACCCTAAAGCTCCTATTGACATAACTTTTTTATGGCTACGCCAACGATTTGCTAGAAAGGGACCAACCAAACATCCCAAAGCCATCCCCAAAAGTACAAGCGTACTGCCATAAGATGCCGTTTCATTGTTGATTTCATAAGTTACCATTAGGTAAGGCGTTCCCCACATTTCAGCAAACGCAGACAAAACAGTGTACATTAAAGAGGCGTAAAGACCAATCAGCCACGTTTGAGTGCTAGAAGTAATGATCTTTAAACCCTCCCATAAGTGAGTTTTGGTCATCGGGGCATGTTGCGCCTTCTTTTCTATACCGCCCTTGGGATGCTCTCGAATAATAGCCCATGCAGCTGCAGCAACAGCAATACCAGCAGCACCCGCAATCATCATTGCTGTACGCCAATTTGTGCTATTCACTAACATAGCAAAGGGTTTACCCCCTATAATGCCCCCAAAAGTCCCCATCAACATGGTAATTCCAGCTATGACAGCAAAACGTTGAGCAGGGAACCATTCTGATGCAATCTTCAAACAACTTAGGTAGGCGCAAGCTGAACCGACACCCATAAATATTCGTGCAAGGGACGCTAAAACGACGCTCTCGCTACCGGCAAACATAAAGCTACCTATCGTACATAGAATTGCAGAAATTGTAACAACACGACGGGTACCTAACCAATCAGCGATCATCCCACAAGGAACTTGTAAGGGAACATATGAAAAATAATAGGCTGACGTAAAAATACCCAACGCCGTTGAGGTGACACCAAAATCTCTCATCAGCTCATTTGTCATGACGCCAGGGGACGCGCGCAGCACATATTCGTAGAGATAAAACAGGGCAGCCGCCGACCAAATTATCCATGCATACGTTGCCGGTGAAGCTTTTAAGGGAGAAGAAGGGATTTCCATATTAGGTGAATATTGATCAGCAATAGTATCCGTGGCAAGTTTCACGTTCATTCCTTTCCAAGTCCAATTGAGATTTTATTTTCTATCAGAGTATTGATAAAAACAAAAGGGCGTATGGGCCTTGGCAATGTATCAATCATCTCTAACTCTTAATTTGATACCTTTTACTTAATGACTCTAACAAAAAATTACAAGAGTGTTTAGCAAAAAATTCCAACATAAAAAGAAATATTATTGCTTTAAAGACCTTAAATACGTAATTCTATTGAAAAAAGCACTTTTTGGTAGCTTTCCCCTGTATGGCTATAGCCCTTAAATATCCTAAGAAAACTTCAAGTTGCCTGATGAGATCCGCCATCATGATCTTTTCTCACTTTACAAAGAATTCTCACTACACTACGAATTCTCACTACACTACGGCAAACTATAATTATGAAAGACTAAATTTGTTGTCCCCCCCAAACATTTTTGGATATTGTATTAAGAAATATATGATATGGTAATTTTATGACACGTACGTTTCTCTTCACGGCTCTCTTGATTACCCTCGCCTCTACAGTTGGGGCTCTTGGATTTGGATTGTTTGCTCTTTACAAGGGGGGGGAATTTAATGAAAAGTATGGAAACGGTGCCATGCGCTGGCGCATCACCTTTCAAGCTCTATCTATTATTTTATTCACTTTGTTAATATTAGTAGGAAAGTAAGTATGGTCCAGCTCACGCGCATATATACTCGAGGGGGAGATAAGGGAAAAACATCGCTTGGCTCCGGAAAACGAGTATCAAAGTCAGATGTTCGCATTCATGCTATTGGGGAAGTCGACGAAGCCAATGCAGCAGTTGGCTGGGCACGACAATATAGCCCGACTCATCTAGATTCTTTGTTATCCCGCATTCAGAACGATCTGTTTGATTTAGGGGCTGATTTATGTATTCCTGACGAATCTCCAACAGCTTTGCGTATTGTTGCCTCTCAAGTTGATTTCCTTGAAAAAAAAATTGATGAACTCAATGCCTCATTAGAACCCCTCATGTCTTTCATCCTTCCCGGAGGCTCTAAAGCCAGTGCTGCCCTACACTTGGCCAGAACAATTATCCGGCGAGCAGAACGGTCACTTATCCAGTTAGATCAGACTCACCCCCTAAATCCAGAAGCTATTAAGTATTTAAACAGACTTTCTGATTTATTATTTGTCTTATGTCGTCATGTTAACGACAATGGCAAAAATGATGTTTTATGGATTCCTGGTAAATCCAGAACGGAATAAACATGAGGAGTGGTGATCAAATGAAAATTTTGGTCGGTATCAAACGAGTGGTTGACTATAATGTCAAGATACGCCTTAAAGCTGATAAGTCGGGTGTTGATACCAGTGCCGCAAAAATGTCCATTAATCCTTTTGATGAGATTGCCATTGAAGAAGCCATTCGTTTAAAAGAACAAGGGATTGCAACTGAAATCATCCTGGTCTCGGTGGGACCCCAAATGACTCAAGAAACAATCCGTCACGGTTTGGCCTTAGGTGCTGACCGAGGAATTCACGTGAATACGGATGAATCTCCTGAACCTTTGACGATTGCTAAAATCTTGAAAGCTGTGAGCGAAATTGAAAGGCCCCAGCTTATTCTTTTGGGTAAACAAGCCATTGATAATGATTGTAATCAAGTGGCACAAATGATGAGTGCACTCCTGGGTTGGCCGCAAAGCACCTTTGTTTCAAAACTTAAAATTGCAAATAATCATTGTCAAACAACCCGAGAAGTCGACGGGGGGCTTGAAACGTTATCTCTTCCCTTACCCGCTGTTGTAAGTGTCGATTTACGTCTCAATACACCTCGGTATGCAACATTACCCAATATTATGAAGGCAAAGCAAAAACCCATTCACGTATTGACTCTTGCAGATCTCAACGTGGAAGCCAAATCGCATACGAAGATCTTAAACGTATCCGAGCCACCACCCCGCAAAAGTGGCGTCAAAGTGGCCTCGGTTCAAGAGTTAATATCGATAATTGAGAAAGGAATGTAATGAAAGTTCTTATTCTCGCAGAACATGACGAACAAACGTTAAAACCATCAACCTTAAACTCTATTACGGCCGGGCTTGCGCTCGCACAGGAAGTTACAGTCCTCGTTGCCGGGTCTGATACGCAAAATGTATGTAGTATCGTTGCTAAAATTGAGGGCGTAACACAAATATTAAAGGCAGATGCACCCGAATTGGCTCATCACCTCGCTGAGCCTATGGGCCAATTACTCGTATCCTTAGCCCCCAGTTTTACTCATATTTTAGCCCCAGCCACAACTTTTGGTAAAAATATTATGCCCCGTGTCGCCGCCCTTTTAGATGTGATGCAGATTTCCGATTTAACCAAAATCATTTCTGCGGATACGTTTGAGCGGCCTATTTATGCTGGCAATGCCATTGAAACCATACAAAGCTTAGACGCTATAAAGATTCTCACCATTCGGCCGACGGCCTTCTCAACAGCTCCTGAAGGAAAAGAGACATGCCCGATCGATAGTGTTTTACTGCCTACTTTTACATCCCTTTCTCAATTTATCGGCCTTGAATCAACGCCCTCTGTGCGCCCAGAATTGACCAGCGCAACCGTCGTGGTCTCTGGGGGCCGTGGCTTACAATCTAAGGAAAAATTTCATCTCATTGAAGATCTTGCTGATTGTCTGAAAGGAGCTGTGGGGGCATCCCGAGCTGCCGTCGACGCTGGCTTTGTTCCTAATGACTATCAAGTCGGCCAAACAGGTAAGGTTGTCGCTCCTCAGCTTTATATTGCTATTGGCATTTCAGGAGCCATTCAACATATTGCCGGCATGAAAGATAGCAAAGTCATTATTGCCATTAATAAGGATCCCGACGCCCCCATCTTTCAAGTTGCCGACTATGGTCTTGTTGGGGATTTATTTGAAATTGTCCCGCAGTTAACGGCGGCGTTAAAGGAGCTACATCCATGATCAAAACCCTTGCCATTATAGGAGCAGGGCAAATGGGGGCGGGTATTGCACATATTTGTGCCGTTGCTCGCTATACAGTTTACCTTATCGACACCTCCCAAAACCAACTTGATAAGGCTTTTTCTACCATTAAAAAAAATTTGGAACGTCAAGTTACGAAAGGAACGCTTACCCCAGAGCTCCATTCTGAAGCCCTCAAAAATCTCCATTTGTCTTTAACAATTGACAAACATGCCTCTATTGATCTTGTAATTGAAGCTGTAGCCGAAAATCTAGAATTGAAATCAAGAATTTTTAAAGAGCTCGATCACTCCCTTCCCGCCCCGACCCTACTTGCCAGTAATACGTCCTCCTTATCGATTACACAAATAGCAAGTGCGACAATGCGTCCCGACCGCGTCATTGGTATGCATTTTATGAACCCTCCCCCCCTCATGCCCCTTGTTGAAGTTATTCGGGGGGAAGATACATCTGATGCAACTTACAGCGCAATTCATGCTATGATTCTTCATTTGGGAAAAACGCCGGTAACATCGCAAGATGCCCCTGGTTTTATTGTCAATCGCATTTTAATGCCCATGATTAACGAGGCGATTTATGCACTTCACGAAGGAATTGCTTCCCCAGAAGATATCGATACGGCCATGAAGCTAGGCACTCATCAACCCATGGGTCCTTTAGCCCTTGCAGATTTTATTGGACTTGATACCTGTTTATCCATTATGCAAGTGTTACACCAAGGATTTCAGGATGATAAATATCGCCCCTGCCCGTTGCTCGTAAAATATGTTAATGCTGGACGACTCGGTAAAAAAACAGGGCACGGCTTTTTTGAATATCCCGCATAGCAAGTGAGACAGAGATGACAAATTTTGAAGAAAAATCAACCCTAGATGCCTTATCTGACATTAAAGACATGACCTTTGAAAAAGCGATGGGAGAATTAGAATCTTTAGTCCGTCGATTAGAAGAAGGACGCTTAAGCTTAGAAGATGCCATCAGCTCTTATGAGCGAGGCACGGCATTGCGAACCCATTGTGAAGCCAAACTGCGTGCCGCAAAACTGAAAGTCGAACAAGTTTTAAGTCATCAAGAATCGGGACAAAGTGAATCTGAACACCGCAAATAAAGACGAATTTGTCATGAATGAGCCCCTATCTGCTTTATTTGAAGAAGCCAAACAAGCAATTGAGCCTATTCTCCAGACATATCTTTCAAACCCAGCAATCCCTCAGCCCTTATTGAATGCCATGATTGGAAGTGTCAAAAATGGGGGAAAACGATTACGTCCCATGCTCACTTTGGCATGTGCCAACCTATTCCCTGTTCCCAAGACTCAAGCGGCACGGGTTGGTGCTACCATCGAAATGGTTCATTGTTATTCCCTTATCCATGATGATCTGCCCGCTATGGATAATGCAGATTTACGACGCGGTCATCCTACGTGCTGGCGAGAATTCGGTGAAGCCACGGCTATTTTAGCCGGTGACTCTCTCCTACCCCTTGCTTTTGAGATTTTAACCAACGAGGCCACCCATCCATCTGCTGAGGTGCGTCTATCGCTCATACAATCTCTTGCGCAAGCATCAGGTGCTGCTGGTATGGCTGGGGGTCAAATGCTAGATCTATCTCCTCATCTTATTGATTCTGCAGAAACATCTATCACCATGCAAAACCTTAAAACAGGCTGCCTCATTGCCTTTGCATGTGAATCTGCCGCCATGTTGGCACAAGCGCCTAGTCATGATCGGGAAACCTTACGGCAATTTGGTTTCCTTTTGGGCTTGGCTTACCAAATTCAAGATGATTTGCTGGATATTGAAGGTTCACAAACAGCGCTAGGTAAGCCCGTCGGTGCAGATGGGGATAAACGCTCGCTTGTTACCATTCTTGGACTTAAAGAAAGTAAAGCTTATTTAGAAACCCTTGAGGACCAACTATTGGAATTAATTCATCCCTTCTCCCAGCCCCTATTTACAGACATCATAACCTGGACCACGACGCGTCAAAATTAATCTTCGATAGTCACTGAGATAAATTTATTATAATCGTTAGGCTCCTATTTATATTAATTCACCTTCCTATTCTAAGATTATAGGTAGCAAAAAAAAGGAGGGGTATAACCCCTCCCTTTCATTTCTTATAATAATCGCCCTAAAACTAAGTTAATAGCTTATCTTAGTTGGAACGTAAACTAACGTGATATTTATTTTTTACCACCACGCTTCTTACCACCTCGGCCGCCATTACCATTTCCAGCCTGATTAGATTTTTTAGAACTGTTCGCTCCCTGAGTTATCGTTGTTGCAGCACCATCATCATCTGAATCATTCCCTAGGATAGGAGATCTGCTTGAAGCAGATGCAACTAGTTGGGAATTGTTTAAGGGGGTAGAATTTGAAAACGCTTCAGCTGTTTCAGATAGCAAATCCCTTAAAGTTTCGTTAACCATCATTGCAGCAAACAAAGGATTATCTGAAAGAGCATTTTGCACTTGTTCTAAAGTAAGTTTTTGATCACCTCCAAGGCCAAGCTTATTTTTTGCTAGCGATAAACAAACTTTACTAAATTCAACTAAAATCTCATTTTGCTCTTCGTCACGTTCTGCAAGCTGTACACGATGAGACGACGCTGCTGCCTCCATAGCTGCATTATGCTCATTTTCGAGTCTAACTTGCTGTGCTTTTAACTCAGCTGCTTTGGTATTGGCAGCATCGGATAAATTATCTTTCAAGTCAGTATTTTTTTTCTCGGCTGTAGTTAATGCTCCTTGAAGAGTCTTAATATTAGCCTCGGCTTTATTAAACTCCCCTTGTAATTTAGCTCTAGCTTCCTCAACTATCGTTAATCTGTCTTTCGCTTCAGTAACATATTGTCGGGCTTGATCTAAGTCCTTTTTAAGAGCTTCAATAACTTCTCCATCCGTCTTATTTTTTCCTTCAGCTTGAATTTTAGCGGCCTCAGCTTCGGCTTTTAAATGCTCAGCATCTGCAAGACGTAACTTAGCAGCAACCAATTCGGTTTCAGCAACGCCCTTCAAACGGTCCGCTTCCGTGACTCGCTGATTCGCAGCTGTTAAATCAGCTTGAACTTGTGTCAGCTTTGCTAATGACTGCACTTTAGCATCTATTTCGCCCTTCAAATTTAATTTATCCGTGACTAATCTATCGTTTTCTTGGTTAAGTGTTTTTAAAAGTGCTTTTGAATCATCAAGTTCTTTATTCGATTTTTCTAATTCTGCCGTCAATTGTTGAATTTTTTCAGCATCAACTACCGAAGAACCTTTTGCAGCATTAGCTTCCAGAGTTGCGAGTTCATCTTTTTTAGCTTTTAATTCACTTTGAAGTCTTGTTACTTCTGCTTTTTGGGTATCATGTAGGCCTTGAACGATTACCAGTTGTTGGTCTTTATCGCCATTTTCTTTTTTTGCAGCAGTTAAGGCAGCTTGCACATGAAGTAATTCTTTTGAAAGATCGGTTATTTTGCCTTGAAACACCTTGCGGGATTTTTCTTCAGCAGCTTTAAACTGCTCTTCAAGAAGACGTAAACTTTGTTGATGATCAGACTTCGTTTTTGTTGTGCTTTTCGGAGGTGTACTTGTGGCCAATAGCCCCAATAAATTGTCGTCATCGTTATCATCTCCAAAATCACGGGAAGCATCTAATTTAGATGAAGATGAAGATGAAGAGGAAGAAGAGGTAGTTGTTGTTGCTGGAACTGTGGTTGTTGAACCTAATATGGGATCAGATAGTATAGCTGATGATTGCATAACAGTGCTTGGCACGGGTGTGGATGCAGACATTGTGGATAGGCCTAATCTTTGTGCTGCTTCTTGGGCCTTTCTCATTCTTGCTTCTTTGGCGGCTTTTAGAGGGCTCATTGTCGTCGTCGCAGTGAGCTTAGTACTAGCTGAATCAGTTAATGATTTGTCTTGCTTTTCAGCTGCTTGAATTGCATGAATGCCAATAAGGGAAGATAACAAAACTAAATTTAGTTTATTTATTTTCATGATATAAATCCTTTTATGTAAATACCTTAAAACCAACTTACCATAAGTTGAATTTTTTAAAGCCACAGCGTAAAACTGTTTGTTTCATTATAATTTTACGCTATTATGCGTGAGAAAATGCACACGGCATGCCCTTTTCCTTTCTAAGTGTTTTACGGCGAGCTGTAAAGACTTTTCTTCAAAAAAAATTAAAAAAATGAATCAATTTATAGATTTTTTTATTAATAGAAATTTTACATTTTTACATTTAAATTCTGAGCTTTTGCCGATATAGATTTCGAGATATGCTATGGCCTTTGATATCTGAAATTAACTCTTAAGAGATTGCTAACAAAAAAATATAATGAGAGGCATTAGAAGGACTTAAGTTTAAAATGTAAATAAAAAAGATAACATTTACAAAATGTGATATGTTTAAAAATTATTTTTATAGTAAATTTTAAATGTGAAATAAATAAATTAGAAGATATTCTGAAATGACTGCAATGTATATCGAGCAATCTGAGCACAATCATTTAAAGATGATATAAAAAATGCCAGCTAGTCTAAACTAGCTGGCATAAATTGTTAATTAGCTAAAATTACTTAATTAACGAAACCAAGTTAGTTAGTTCAACTTGATTCGCAGCGGCGTGATTAATTACATCATCGCCAAATATATAATCACCAGCCTTAATTCCTGCCGCAGCAGCAACCAAATCTGCACTCTCGATGATTGCTACATGGTTTACATCAATGCGTGCTGCATCAGCCGTAAATGGATTATTAGTAAGTTGAGTAATTTCAATAACTGCCTTCCCATGTCCATCATCAAGATTTAGAATTTTCGCGCTAAATCGAGGCACATAATTTGCACCAGGATGAGCAGCTTCTGCTCGTTGCATGACAGCAGCGACGGCCTCAACTAATCCAACATCCGGCGCAGCAACTGCCAAACCAGCAGCACGAACTTGGTTCAAACTAGGCGCAGCTAAGGGATTTTGGCCTAATTGATTGTTCATAAGTAACAATGCACCCTTAACATTCTCATCGAGAGCATCAGCATCCGGTAAGTTACCAACAAAATCTGTAATTTCTGGACTAATGTGTGCCTTGTTAACTTGAGCATCTGTTAGGCGGGAAAGCCCCATCAATTCAACAACAGTTGGAGCATCAGGGTTACCCCAAGCATCTGTATTCTCTGTTAGAGAAGTAGTATATAATGGCACAGTGTAAAAAGGTAAGGTGCTTGGACGTGCCAAACGTTCATCAGCGCGGAAACGACTCACTACATCAATGTCAGATGTCGTAATTTCTCTATCAGAGCCTAATAATTTAACTTTATTTGCAAGTATTTCCATAGCCGCATCAGCTTGTGCAGGAATTATATCTATCAACACATTACCAGTTTCACGTATCAAATTAAGGCGCTCCAATTCTCCTAATGCCTTACTGACATGGTCTAAACGAATTTTAGAATTAGGTGTTAACTTATTGTCAGCATTAAGGGCAATAGCTGGATAACCAAGTTCATGTTCAATATAATAGGAAAGAATGACAAGTTTATCAAAAGATTCGTCACCAGATAACGGACTTAAATTAAGAGCAATTTCAATAATCTCATTATTAATATCAGTTTTAGAAGTCTCAGGATTAGACTTAAGTGCTAGACTAAGATTTTTAATTAAATTAAAATCATTTAAAGCCGGATTATCTTCACCTCGTGCTGAAAATGCCAGAAGAGTTTCAACATCAATTTTCTGAGGATTATCAATTTTAACATGAGCATTTCCACCACCGGCTAACTCACCTTTTTCAAGTTGCACAAATGCCTCTTCACGATCAGCATTAATTTCTGCGGCTTGGTAGCCAATATTAGCAAGCTTAACTTTTACGACAACAGGTAATGTATCATTAACAGTAAGATTAACCCCAGTTCCATCTCTTACGGCTTTTAATTCCTGAAACGCTTGAACTTGGGATTTCATGAAAAGAGGGTGAGTTAGTACTAACTCAGAAATTATTGGATCTTGTATAGCAGCAATTGTACGAGCGTCAGTAACATCATGGCCCGCATCATGTAGGAAAGAGATTTTTTGCAAAACATCTGCCGTTAGGCCATCATGATCAACCAGACCAAAACTACCATTTCTGACAGCTTCATCAATTGCAGCAGCTTTATCTGCAATGACAGCAGCCGGTGCTTTTGGAGCAACATTTACAGCTGCTAAGACCGAATGAGCATCAGGACGATTAAGTTCTGGCAGATTTCGCACATGCCTTACCGCATCTGGGCGTGAAACAAGCTGCGTAGCTTGTTTAGGTGTTCCCTCAAAATTTTCAAAACCTGGCACACATTTCAAAAATGCTTTATCTATTGCAAAAGTCGCTGGTGTAATTGATGAGATCAAAAGACCTAATGCAATTTTCTTTGATATATTCATATTTTATTTCCTCTATATAATTAATATTAATAATATTATTCCTGAAATTTTAGCCAGGTATTTATTGTTATAGTGTATATAAGAATCTATTTTTTAATTTCAACATAAAAAATATTACTCTAAACTTTAAAACCAAAAATTACATACTTAAAATTTATAAACTGCACCAACTTTAAGTGTTAAATATTTTGGTTTAATTGATGATAAATAAGATGCACCTGTACCAAATTTTGCAGCATCTTGAAACGTTTTGCTTACTTTGCCATAAATTTCATAACTTAAATTTCCTGTAAAAGAAACATTTGGTGAAGCAGCATATTCAATACCGACAGACGGGACGATCCCAATTTTGTTTTGATTTGCACTAGCAGATGAACCTACAACAGCACCAGCAACTCCCGTTACAGTCTGCTTAAACCTTGAGATGGCCAAACCTAATCCTAAAGATGCATGCCAACGCCCACAAAATACCTTACCTAAAGTTACACTGGGAATAATGCTATAAGTTTTCTTTAATTGGTTATTTACTGTGCTGTCCGCAGGTGTATTAGCAAAGAACTGAAATTGTTTATCTAACTGGTTGTTGGAAAATACGTTTGCTTCTATATTAAAACCAAAAGTTGAATCCTGATTGAAAACAGTACGGTATCCCGCCAAAATTCCAAATAATGCTGCCGTTTTATTTGCTGAGCTACTGAAAGAGGTACTTGTTACGCCCCCAATTGCTGGAGGATTAAATGTGGAATTAAATTTTCCATTTCCGAAAGAAGCACCAACTTGTGCGCCCGCTAAAAAGCCAGTTTTGTAAAATGAGTGTGCTAAGGATGGGGTTATACAAACAGTTGCTAAAAGCGCCCCATATACTACTGATTTCTTTAACATTAAATTGGTCTCCTTAAAATAGATAATCAAATATGCTCAACCTATGAGCTTTTAAAGAACTTTTTTTCGTTCATTATTCGTTAACTTAACCCAAAGAGCTTTTACGTACAAGCCTAAAAATACCTCATATAGTGAACTAGCCATTTCGCGAATTTAAGGGGAAATAGACCACAATTTTTTCTTGGTTTATACTCTTGTTTTTTAATGAAATTACAATTTACAATTAGAAATTATATTATCCTATCTTGTTAGTTGCGACAATTTAACGCCAAGAGAAAAATGATTTGCTACCTATTATTTCCCAAATTTACAGTTAACTAACATTTTTCTTAATCTTTAGGATGTGGTGAAAACGTTAGAAGTCAATTTTTTACTTTTTGATAAATATAATTTTGAAATATCTAATACCAAATTTATAAAATTTATTAATTATTCGTGAACAGTATATAACATATATTAGCTTACAAAATCCTTATTAGAATCTGCAAAAATATAATGGATATGGGTATTGTTATACACCTTGTCTATTAACATCAATTTATTCGGCTGAATTCCCTGAAGACACCATAATGACTGCACCAGGATTGGTTAAATCTGGTATCAATCCCATGGACATGACAATTTCACCTTTCCCTAAAGTTCCATCTCCCTTTAGGCGATTCAGGTGAGCCAAATGAGCATTTGCTATTTTAAAACCCGTTGTGCCCGGTTGGGTATGGGATCCCTCTGTATGGTTTAATAATCTGTCTCGAACCGGCTCTAAAGCAACAGGCAGAGGAGCACCTCCTCCTTGCATAGCAATAATATCCGTTAAGGGAATCAAGTGAAAATAGTGATATCCCTCTTGTACATCTTTGAGATGCCCCAAAATCAACGGTAGGGTGCCAACTGGTTGTCCAGCAAAACCTTCTTGAATGGCGATAGCTATAGCTCGCTTACGTTCTTGATGATCATCTCCTTTCGCCACTGCATCAATTTGCGGTAATGTAGGTTGCGGGGTAGGCTGACTAGCATGACGAGCAGGCTGTTGCCAATCTTGCAAATATACCATGGCATCAATGCGAGCAAGAGAGGGCGTCGCATCCAAAACATTTCCCCCTCCAAAGCCCCATCCCCCTGCAGGTGCAGGCGCTTGAAGCCCCATCGTGGCCCGCACTTCCTGTTCGGAAGGATTTGCCTTATTGATAAGGGAACCTTGCAAATGAACAATGGCGTTCAATTGCGCAAGACTCGGAATAAGATAAGCCGGATGAGCTGCCCCCAGCCTCCTTTGAAGGTATGCCATCCCATTGATTTGGGCTAAGGTTGGCTTTTTAATTCCTAAGCCCCGATTTGAGGTACGTCGAAGTTGGACCGTTGCCTGGATTTGATCCCAATCTGGATTTTTAAGAGGGGGCGTGCCTAAAAACTTACCCGGATCCGTTTGCAGATATTTCGTGGCTTCCAAATCCCGAGCTGTATAGCCACCTTGTTGATGACCCAGCAAACATTTTGCAGCGTTTATCGTCTTGATATCTGGTCGAGGAGTCGCCGGGACATCTCCGTGCCCATTTTGAAGATCAACAGTAGCGGATAAGTCATCTGCCTTAAAATCTGGGAGGGGAAGTGACTTCAAAAATTTAGCAGCAACAACTTGGGCTTGAGTCGGGGACGGCAAATTTAATCCCGCCTTATCTTGTAATTGAGCCACGACAGCAACATCCTCAGCGTCAGGTTTGGCTATTTCAAGACCACCCTCGATTGCTTGGGTGCGCAAATAGACTGTCGCTTTAATGTCTTCTTTTTTAGGTAAAGGAAGAATCGCCGCTCCCCAACCCGGAGACATTAAATATAAAGCGGCATCGATCTCTGCTGCAGCGGGTGCCTCTATAGATAAGGTATTTTGAAGGTAGATTACAGGGTCTAGCCGCTCAAGTGTTTTGGGGCTTTCATTCAAACCATCCGGATTCACGAGATGTGCCATTGCCACAACATCGAAACGCGTGGGATTGGTCTTTTTTAAATCAACAAGGCGCAAATATCCAAGCACATGTTTCATTTCTGGGTGGCTCATATTCAGTTTCGCCGGATTTCGAAGTGTTGCAACAGCATTCACAAATGAAGCATCTGGTTTTTGGAGACCCATATCGATAATATAGGCCATAGCATGTACTTGCTCAGCATTAGGATTTTGAATAATAGGTATACCGCCTGGGTTTTGAAGTGTGAAAGCGGCTCTTAAGTCTTGAAGGGTACAACCAGGCAGTCCCTCATCTCTTGCTAGCCGTATACCTTCTTTCAGCAATTCAGAATCTGGAGCCGTTATGCCCATTTCCTTTTGTCGAAGTCCTTCTGTAATGTCTTCTAGACCTGCCCTTAGTCCAAGTTTGATTTGCCGTAATCCCTCCTCAATTTGAAGACGATCCGGTTGAAGATCTGCTTTTAAGGCCGCTAAACGAAGACTTTCCCTGATTTCATCCGAATTCAAAGTTTGATCGACCCCTATCAACTTCGCCACCATTTTAATTTCCGCATCCGTTGGCGATGCGACGCCAGATTGCTGCAATAGTTTCGTTGCGCGCATTTGAGGTAGAGATGGCTCTAGAATAGCTGCAGATAAACGACCATCCGGATTTTGTTGGAGATACAGAGCATAAGGCAATAAATCACCCATTGTATCAAGCATTCTAGCCTTTGCAAAATGTCGGCTCGCCCTAATTTCTTCATCACTTGGTGTCGTTTTGCCTAAAGCCATCAGGGCTTTCTGCCCCAAATATCCATGAACAATATCCAGAGGCTGTGTCCCGGGTAACGCTGCGTTATGAGCATCTCTATACTCAAAGGCTGATAAAGAATAGCCAAGCGGTTGCACGACTGTTCGAAATACATCTAACACATGATTCTGGTCACATAATGCTTTCGCTTGTTGTGGGCTCGGGGAGGTTATGCCGAATGCTGTTAATTGTTGGACAGCCCTGTGTTGTGCCGCAATTTCTGGAATGGGCGTATGAATAGGATTGGAATCATGAACCGTTATAAACCCTGCCAAATCATTATGAGCTCCCTCCGGCATCCCTTGCAAAGCAAGTTTTGCTGCAATATCTTTTCGCTCATAAAGTTGGGCAGCAGCATGGGGGTCAACATGAATTCCGTGGTGCGCGAGAACACTTTGTTGTGATGCTTCACAAAGAGTTGAGAGCATGAACATAGCCGCTAAAGAGTATGCTTTTTTCATATCCATCGTTATGTCTCCTTGTCTTGTGTATTTCTGATCAACCGAGGTGGGATATGCCATCCCAGAAGCAATAAATCGCTTTTTTCGCCCTAAAACTTAAATACAAATCCACCTTTTAAGGTTAAGTAGCGCGGACTAATTGAGGTTGTATAGTTGCTGCCTTGTAATGCAGGAGCAACTCGTGAATTATAAACGTTTTTAACCCTGTTATAAATTTCGTAAGTGGCGTTGCCAATAAGCGATACATTCCCTGTCGTGGCATATTCAAACCCTAATGAAGGCGCAAAACTTATGTGTGTGGAAGAGGCTCTAACCGTAACGCCCCCTGCCCGATTATCAACAAATAAGTGAAATCTTGACACTCCCATACCAATACTTAATGTTGCTAAAAATCTATTACTCAGAAATGTTCCTAATGTTACGTTAGGAATAATGTTGTAGGTGCGTTTTAGGCGATTTACGAATGTTGAAGAGATTTGCACAAACTGTTTACGAATATCACTTAAGCCCACATAATTAGCCGAAACATCAATGCCCAATGTGTATCCAGGCATAAAAACTTCCCGATATCCCCCAACGACGCCAAATAGGGCAGATGAGTTACTGCCCGTCCCGGACACAAATGCGGTAGTATCTACAGGAAACGGTGTATAAAAATTTGAATTAAAAGTGCCTGTACTGTGAACGTATCCAACTTGCGCACCGGCAGTGAAACCTGTTTTTATCAGGCAATTATCTGCTAGCGTTGAAGCGGCTCCAAAACAGAATAATGCTAACCCAAGAGAAATTTTCTTCATCAGCGCGGTCTTTCTCGTTAAAGTTGAAATGCACAATTTTCCATAAAAAGACTTTTATATTAGATCCTAAAAATAGCGTATCTAATTTAAGAAAAGCGCACAAGTAATTAAAATTTTATTAATAATTATAATGAAATTTAAAAAAGAAAATATACTGGAGGAACAATCTTTGCTTATCTGACAAATTTATCGGAATTATATGCTGCCTAATCACAGGTATTGGAAGACGAAAGATTTACTACATTTGTCGCCTCAAATGTTTCCCAACCTCCCCCAAGCCCCTTATAAAGAGACACTAAATTTAAGGAAACTGTTGTTTGACTTTGAAGAGCCATAAGCTGGGCATTTAAGACTGACAATTTAGCCTGGATGACATCTAAGTAACTGTTTAATCCACTTTTATAGCGATGTAGAGTGAGTTTATAAACGCGATCTAGGCTCGTCACTTGCTCTTTGAGTTGGTCATGTCGTTTCGATTCAGTCGCATAAGAAACTAAGCCATTTTCAACCTCTTCAAGGGCTGTGAGTATGCTTTTCTGATATGCAAACAAAGCTTCATCTTTTTGAGCATATTTTGCATCAATTTGGGCTTGAATTTTTCCAAAATCAAATATGGGAATGGTAAAACTCAATCCATACTGCCAAAAGTTACTACCTGAATTAAATAAATGTCGAGGTTGATTTCTTTGGAAACCATAATTTCCTGTTAATTGAAATTGGGGAAACAATGCAGCTTTTGCTGTGCCGATTTGCGCTGTCGCAGAGGCTAACAATTTTTCGCTTGCCCGAATATCTGGCCGTCGAGTTATCAGCTCAAAAGGAAGACCTGCTATTACTTTTTCTGACGAAGAAGGAATAACTCCCCCAGTTAAAAGTTGAGGATAGAGGGCTGTGGGGTCTTTTCCTAACAAAATACTCAAATGATGAAGGGTAATTTTAATGCTTGCTTCAAGAGGCTGCAATAAAGCCGAGGCTTGATCAAGTGCGCTTCGCGCCGTTAGGGTTGTGATCTGACTATTGAGACCCGTCTTCTCAAGACTTGCCTGTAACTTTAGATTTTCTGTCCACAAAGTCACAATTTCTTTTAACACGTCTCGCTGCTGTTGAGCACTACGCAAATTAATATAGTTCTGAGCAACGTCTGCAAGGAGGGTTAATAGGATTGCTCGAGCATTCTCTTCAACAGACTCTAAAATGGCTAATGCACTCTCCTCAGCTCTTTTTGCTCCTCCAAAAAAATCAAGTTCCCACGTAGCATCAAATCCCGCCATATATTGGCTTGAATTTGTTGATTGAGAATTATTTGATGTATTCACCCCTGAAGAGGAGGTCAAGGTAGTCGAATTTCTTTGCACTTTAGAACCTGAGTAAGATTGACCCGCAGAACCTATACCCCTCAAGGTCGGGAATAGGTTTGCAACCACGCCTAAGTAACTCGCCCGGGCTTCACGAATACGAGCAAGGGCGGTCTGGTAATCCATATTACTCTTTACGGCATCTTCAATTAACTTTTCAAGCTGTTCATCATGAAAGTTTTGCCACCATATAACTTCCCAGGGCTTTTGCCTTTCAGTTGCAGAAGATAGGGAATTTTTCCATGTTGAAGGAATTACGGTAATGGGGCGTTCATAATCAGGTCCAACGCAACTTGCAACAAGAAAAACAAGGGATAGGCTGACGTACTTACTCATAAAACAGCTTCCTGCAATTTCAAAACATTCTCATAAGAAAGAGATTCAGGGACTTCAATGAAAACATCAACTTGCTGACCGATATAAACGGCGATCGGTGGGTTAGATTTAAATCGATAAATGGGTTGAAGAACGCGAATATCAACTCGTTCGCTCGAATCCCCTGTTAAAGATCTCTTCGGGAGGACATACGGCTCAACATGGTCATACTCTAACTCAATTCGAACAGCACTGTTGCCACGTAAATAAGCAATGGCAGATGCCCCGGGGGAAAAACGCCAAGCATCATTTTCATCAATATTGATACGAACATGGGTTTGCTTAACATTCCCCACCAACATAAGGGGCGTCGTTAAGGGACCCACTTGCGCATACTCTCCGGGATGAATATTAATTTGCAAAATTTCACAGTCTATAGGTGCTTTTATCGTCAAAATATCTAAATTGGTTTGACTTCGTTTGAGAGAGGCTTCAGCAATGCTTAAATCCGCTTGAGCAGCGAGAGATGCATTCTGCGCTATCAAATAAGCATTTTGGCGTGCTAAATAGTCATCCTGACTCATCGCACGACGATCTTTCAGATTTTGAGCCAGATCATACTTATCTTTCGCATCTTTCAAGGAGGCTTCAATTTGCTTCAACGTTGCCTTGGCTTTGTTCACGGTCGCTTTTTGCGTCACAATATCATCTTGGGCCTGCCGGTTATCCAGCGAAAATAGGGGTGTACCTGCTTTCACTTGCGCACCAACATCAACAAAAATTTTATCAACCACACCACCAACTAACGTACTCAATTCAATATTCTCACTCTCTGTTTCTACAAGGCCAGAACCCGCAATAAAACTTTTAAAATATGAAGCCGCTGGTGCCGTTAAGGGCACTGCTGTTCGAGGAGGACGTCGGCCATCATATATGAGAACCAGGCCACCTAATACTCCCATAACAGCAATGGTTCCTAAAATGACATCAAAACTATATTTACTTTTACGTAAAACCTGAAATTTCCCATATAAAAGATTAAAGATGTGTTTAATCAGTGCCTTAAGATTCATGTGTCATCGCCTCTGT
Organism: Alphaproteobacteria bacterium; assembly: GCA_016870095.1. Classification (NCBI taxonomy): domain Bacteria; kingdom Pseudomonadati; phylum Pseudomonadota; class Alphaproteobacteria; species Alphaproteobacteria bacterium. Next base: position 63,991 of record VGCI01000008.1, read on the forward strand.
CGCTTTAATAATTTTCAAAATTTGCCCATCTTCCATTTGAGCAATTCGGTCTGCAAAACCAAAAATGCGTACATCGTGTGTAACGACAACAAGTGTACGACCCTTGGCCGTGGCCAAAGACTTCATCAATTCCATGACTTTACGACCCGTTTCAGCATCTAAGGCACTGGTGGGTTCATCACAAACAACAAGTTTCGGGTCATGGATAATGGCCCGTGCAATAGCCACACGTTGCTGTTGTCCCCCTGACAACTGGCCTGGTAAGGATTCTTGCCGTCCTTCCAGGCCCATCTTTCCCAATAGGAGTGTTGCCCGCTGGATGGCTTCTTTCAAAAGAACTCCATTTATAATAAGGGGAATAGAAACATTTTCAGCCGCAGTTAATGTTGGCATGAGATTGAATTGCTGAAACACAAAACCAACATTTTGGGCACGAAAAAGAAGCCGGTGCTGCTCAATCAAGTTATTAACATCTTCCCCATAAACTCGACAGTCTCCCTCAGTCTGCTCTAAAATACCCGCAATAATAGATATAAGAGTCGTTTTTCCACATCCTGATGGACCCGCTAAAATCAAAAGCTCCCCTTCAATAACGTCTAGGTTTACCCCCCGTAATGCTTGAACTTGGTTATTACCTACCCCATAGGTTTTCCGAATATTTTGACATTGAACAGCGTATTTTGTTTGACCCATGATAAAGCTACCCTTAACTTTTAAACACGACAGCAGCCTCAAGTTTAAAAACCTTGCGAATACTAATTAACGCTGCAAATGTGCAAATTATCATTACGCCAATAATACTTAGCAAAAAGAGCTGCCAAGTGAAGCGAAAAGCCAAAACAGAATTGTTTGTTAACCAAGCAAAAAAACTAGTTGCCCCTAACCCAATACCGTATCCTACAAAACCAACTAATCCAGCCTGACTTAATATCATTGTTACAAGGGTTCTTTGACTGGTACCCATGGCCTTTAGAACACCAAAATACCGCAAGTTTTCCATTGTAAAATTGAAAAAAGTTTGACCCGCAACCGCAGCGCCAATCAAGAAGCCCATGAGAACAGAAGTGCCAAAATTAATAGGCAGTGCCGTATTTTTTAAATAATAATTAACAGAAATATCAATGAATTCATCACGGGTATAGGCCGCTAATTTTGTTCTCTCTCGAATACGTTTAGCTACAACTTTGATATTTTCACCAGGCTTTACTTTCACCAGAACAAAAGACAAAACGTTTCTTTGGGCAGGAGCATATTGCGTTGCCCGGGAATAGGTTGTGTATATTACCGGCTGTGACTGAAATGTTCGCGTTGTAATGGCAATACCAACATTAACAACATAGTGATCATTTAATTCCAGAGTATCCCCCACCTTCAGAGGTTCTCTCGGGCCACCAGGATACAAGGGCGGGGCTGCTAATTTGGTTCGAGCACCTTCTAAATTAACTATAACACTATCATTCCTGCGTAAATCTTCAACATTCCCTTGAAACATTTCAGCAGGCCCCCCAATTAGGGTCGCATCATCAATTCCTATTAAATTACAAGCTTGAAAGGCCCCATTGGAAAGACGCGCTTGAATTGTTCCCTTGAAAAGCGGCTTTGCCCACTCAATACCCTCCACTCCCGCAACTCGATAAAGATACGTGCTCGGCATAGGTTTATTATCATCAATGAATTGAACTTTAGGGTCCATCACCCAAATATCCGGCAAACTAATATCCGTAATAAAACTATAAGTTCTCGTTAATGCCCCCACAAAAATACTGGGTTGCTGCGTCATGATGAGAGCAGCAAACGAAATGCCGATAATGATACCCAAATATTTTCCTCGATCCCCCACAAGCATCCTAAAGGCAACATAATACATAGTAAATCTTCATTACTTAAGCAGACATAGTGTATCTTACTTACAATTTATCTAAAATTAAAAGGGAATTAATGTTTGGATATTTATGGACATGCATTACGAAACTGTTAGCAATAGAATAATAGCGAGTTATGTTAGGGTGAAAGTGGACCTCTCATGGGGCCCCCTTTAATTCCTATTTACATCTCTTGAATGACAGGTATGACCGATTAGACAGACTTACCTATTAAACGATTTAAAGCAACTTCAAGTTGTAATTCTTCTCTTTCTCCTGTAAAGCGATTTTTTAGCTCTACAATTCCCGCCTCAACCGTTTTTGTCCCTATAATGAGCTGCCAAGGCAAACCAATTAAGTCCATATCCGCAAATTTTGTCCCGGCACGCTCGTCACGATCATCATATAAAACTTCAACATTTTGCTCGCCCAACTTGTGATATAAAGATTCAGCAAGTGTTTCGGCTCGCTTATCACCCACTTTAAGATTTAACAAACCGACGCGAAAAGGAGCCACAGATTCTGGCCATTTAATTCCTTGTTCATCATGATTTGCCTCAATAATGGCAGCAACAAGGCGAGAGACTCCTATTCCGTAGGATCCCATCTCCAAAGTAATCATTTTTCCATCTGACCCAACAACTTTCGCACCCAAAGGTTCAGAGTATTTCGTGCCAAAATAAAAAATATGACCAATCTCAATACCCCGTGCGCATTTTATCTTATCTGCAGGTAAGGGACATGTTGCGGAATCGTGTTTCTCATCCGCGGCCGCGTACAGACCTTCCACATTTTGTAACGTCATTTGCTCGAGAGTTAAATTATCAAAAGCAACATCATAATAAATTGCACTTTCTCCGGTGGGAGCCACAATTTGGAATTCATGACTCATATCTCCCCCTATTGCCCCGCTATCAGCTTTAACAGGGATAGCTGTTAGGTTCATTCGAGCAAATGTCCGTAAGTACGACTCAAATATGCGCTCATAAGTCTTCTTTGCACTCTCAAAATCAATATCGAAAGAGTAACCATCTTTCATCAAAAATTCGCGCCCCCGCATAACCCCAAAGCGCGGTCGAACTTCATCTCTAAATTTCCATTGAATCTGATATAAAACTTGTGGAACCTGACGATAGCTTTTGAGGTATTGGTGAATAATATCAGTGATAACTTCTTCATTTGTTGGGCCATAAAGCATTTCTCGTTCATGGCGATCTGTAAATCTGAGCATCTCCTTACCATAATCATCATAGCGCCCGCTAATCCGCCAAAGTTCTGCAGGTTGTATGGTGGGCATCAGAACTTTATGACATCCAATACGGTCTTGTTCTTCACATATTATTTTCTCAATCTTTTCCATAACCCGTAACCCCATAGGGAGCCATGTATAGATTCCCGAAGTCGTCTGATTAATCATGCCAGCCCTCAACATCAGGCGATGAGAAGCAATCTGTGCTTCTGCAGGCACTTCTTTTAGGGTGGGGAGAAAATATTTTGATAAACGCATAGCTGGGGTTCCTTGAAATAATACGGGACTATAATACCTTTAGCTTACCTTCAACCAATCGAACTGAGCGATCCATTTTAGCAGCCAAATCTAAATTGTGTGTTGCAATTAACGCTGATAAACCAGTATCTCTAACCAGCTTAATCATTTCCTTAAAAACAATTTCAGCTGTAGTCATGTCGAGGTTTCCGGTAGGCTCATCCGCAAGCAATATTTTAGGACGATTTGCAATGGCTCGCGCAATAGCAACTCGTTGTTGTTCACCTCCTGAAAGCTTTTTGGGCCGATGATTGAGTCGATGGCTCAATCCCAATTTTTCCAACAATTCTTCTGCCCGTTCTTTACACGCACGACGAGTATATCCAGCAATAAGACCTGGCAGCATGACATTTTCCATCGCGGAAAATTCCTGAAGCAAATAATGGAATTGATAAACAAATCCCGCAAATTCACGGCGCAAGTCGGTACGAGCTTTGTCAGATAAATTATTACAATTTTCACCATTCATGATAACGTTACCACTGCTGGGCAATTCCAATAAACCAGCGATCTGCAGAAGAGTTGTTTTTCCAGCCCCACTTGGGCCCACAAGTGCAACAATTTCACCCGGTGCAATCGAAAGATCAATACCTCTTAAAACATTGATTGTTTCTTCGCCTTGTTCAAAATTGCGGGTGACATTTTGTAATTCTAAGGTTGCTGTCATTGTCGTAATGCCTCCACAGGGTCAAGGCGTGCTGCACGCCAAGCGGGGTATAATGTTGCTAAAAATGACAATCCCAAAGCCATACAAATTGTTGCTGTTACATCGCCCGAATCGACTTTACAAGGCATTTGGGTAAGAAAGTAGATTTCAGCATTAAAAAGTTCCATATCCAACAAACGCTCAAGCCATTTACGAATGGTTTCAATATTGAGGGCGAAAGCGAGTCCCCCTGCAACGCCTGTAAGGGTCCCCATAATACCTATTGTGGCTCCTGTTAAAAAGAAAATTCTTAAAATAGTCCACCGTGTTGCCCCCATGGTCCGCATAATGGCAATGTCGCGCATTTTGTCCTTAACCAACATTATTAGACCCGAAACAATGTTAAAGGCAGCGATCAAAATAATGAGCGTCAAAATAATAAACATCACGTTTCGTTCTACTTTTACCACCTGCCAGAGGGTACTGCTCATATGTTGCCAATCAGAAACAACAATTTTATTTCCTAAAATATGCTGAATCAAAAAGCCATATTCAGCAACTTTGTCCGGGATATCGACAAAAATTTCTAAATAAGAAACACCTTTAGGTTCTCCCGCTCCCTCTGCTTGCCCAAGTTTGAAAAAACTTTGGGCTGTTTCCAAAGGCATGAAAATTACAGATTTATCATACTCAAGCAACCCAACTTCAAACACGCCTATCAATGTAACACTTTTTTGACGAGGCATAGTCCCAAAAGCGGTCATATTTCCTTGGGGACTCACAAGATTAAAGCGATCTCCAATTTTTAAACCCAAACCTTCGGCCATGCGGCGCCCCATAACAACGGTATCGCTTGGATGTTTGGAATCATCTATTTTTCCAAAAGATTCAAGATTTCCAGCTCTAATATTTTGAGCAATAATATCCCGTTTTTTTAGATCTTCCGCTCTCACCCCATGCACAACAGCTCCCTGAGCTTGTGAGCGAAACATAACGACGGCTTGCTGAGCTACCACTGGCAATACGGACTTGACTCCAGAAATTGTGCGGGCTTTCGCAGCTAAATCATCAAAATTCATTAATGCCCCCCCAGGCGCTTGAATCGTAATATGGCCATTCATTCCAATAATTCGAGTCAAAAGCTCGTGCCGGAAGCCATTCATAACCGACATAACAATAATCAAAGTCGCCACTCCTAAGGCAATACCTACAAAGGAGAAACCTGCGATTACCGAAATAAAGCCTTCTTGACGAGGAGAGCGTAAATATCTGTAAGCAACGATACGTTCAAATAAAGAAAACATGAGACCCCGTTCATTCTTGATGACTTTTAATCGTCACTAAAATCATGATTAAATACCTAACACAGTTTCGAGAGTTGGGATATCCCCTTCAACGATTTATAACTTGAAAAAGAACATCCTCCCAGCGTTTCATCACAGAAGTATGACTAAAGCGCTCAATGACGTGCTGAGCCTTCTCAGACAGCATTACACGTTGAGAAATATCGGTGATTAATTCTTGTAAGAGATCTGCCAATGCATTGACATCACCTACAGGAAAGAGCCGCCCCCCGACACCATCTTGAATAATATCTATGGTTCCAGAGCAGTTCGAAGCAATGACCGGCAATCCTATGGCGAGAGCTTCACATAGTGCATTGGGAAACCCCTCATAATATGATGGAAAAGCAAATAGATCTGCATCAATAAGCGCTGTTTGAATGTCTTGAATTACTCCGGGAAGAAAAACAGCGTTGGCCACATTAAGCTCTTTGATAAGTTGCTCCAAGCTTGCACGCATTTCCCCTTCCCCATAAATTGTGAGCTTTAAATTTGGATTTTGAGTCAAAACTTTTGAAAAAGCCCTAATCAGAATTTGAAATCCCTTATTGGGGCACAGACGACCTACGGAAACAATATGGTGAACAGGTTTAATAATATCATCATACTTTTTCTGCCTTACAGGTTTATTAATACTATTGGGAATGACCACTTTTTTTGACAGAGGCAATATTGAAAAATAATTCGAAGCCGTATCTGTTTGAAAAATCACCTTATCGGCGTAAGGGTACGTCAAACGCCGTAGTATTTTATAAAAAAAGGCCAGCTTGTGGTAGGCGGGATGTGTTCGCTCAGAGACGAGGACAGGTATTTCTAGAAATCGGGAGGCCAATATTGTTGTAATATTCATTACATCAACAAATGAAATTATGGCATCTGGTTTTAAACTTTTTAAAGTTTTTCTAAGGATAAAAATACGCCTTGCGATCCTTTTTAAACGCTCTAGGAAAGACGTATGGTGCGATGATGCTTGATTGAGGGGGAACAATTGTACTCGGGAATTTAGGGGATATATTGATTTTTCATCTTCTGCAGAAAGGGTAATGAAGGAGATTTGGTATCCTTTTAGACTCCACGCATTTGCTAATTCTGAAAGCACACGTTCTGCGCCTCCGGTCTGTAGGGAAGAAATGATAAGGGCCAAATGCATGTGATAAACCTCGATTTTATAGGTTACCTTAACCATAAAGATTTAAAAATAACAACACCTTCCCCAGAAATTAAAAATTAACATTATTCCCTCATATTTTAAAAAGAATGATTTTTTTTATGCAATAGATTCATATGAATTATGATATAAAATGAGGTAAATTAACCACAGAAATGCCCGAAGGAAAAGTATGATCATAGCCGTAGATGGACCAGCTGGCGCCGGAAAGGGCACAATTTCTGGATATTTAGCCATAAAATTTGACCTCATCTACCTGGATACAGGTCTTCTATATAGAGCTCTTGCCAAAGCTGTCTTGTATAAAAATGTTGATCCAACAAACGCAGAAGCTGTCGCGAATATTGCTCGCGAAATTACGATTGAAGACGTTCAAGACCCTGATTTAAGAGGGGAAGAGATAGCTGCCATCGCATCGAAAGTCGCCGTTATTGAAGAGGCACGCAAAATTCTCGACAAATTTCAAAGGGATTTTTGCCAGTCTGTGAAGGCACCTTATAAAGGAGCTATATTAGATGGACGTGATATTGGTACCGTGATTTGCCCAGAGGCCACGGGAAAATTGTTTATTACTGCACGCTCAGAGATTCGAAATCAGCGACGTATGCTTGAAACAGAAATCACATCAAAAGAAACCAAAGAGGATTTATCCGCTATTGCTAAAAAGATCGCAGAGAGAGATACGCGGGACTCAACACGGAAAATTGCGCCTTTGACACCTGCCCCTGATGCCTTTATAATTGATACGTCAGACTTGACAATTGAAGAAGCATGTACTAAAGCGGCAGAATACGTTGCTCTATGTTGCTTAAACTTAAGGGATGAGTAGTCCCACCATTATTAACCTCTAACCGTGTTTTTTAAGGATTAACCATTAACATGACAAAAACATCAAATACAGAAAAATCAACCAATACTATGGATTCTACAAAAGAAGATTTCGCGTCTCTTCTAGATGACTCCCTTGCCGGTAAAAAAAGTTTTGAAGGCAGTGTAGTAAAGGGCCTTATCGTTGGCATACACAATGATATTGCTATTATTGACGTTGGCTTAAAATCCGAAGGTCGAGTCCCTGTTAAGGAATTTACAGGACATGGCCGTACAGCTGAAATTCGTGTTGGTGATACTGTAGATGTATATGTTGAACGCATGGAAGATAAAAATGGCGAAGCCCTATTAAGCGTTGAAAAAGCCCGCCGTGAAGCTGTTTGGGGTGAACTTGATAAATCTTATCAAGAAGGTATTTTGGTTAACGGTGTAATTTTTGGTAAAGTTAAAGGCGGATTTGCTGTAGATTTGGACGGCGCTGTTGCCTTCTTGCCCGGTAGTCAGGTTGATATTCGCCCCATTCGCGATATCACACCTCTTATGAATATTGTTCAGCCTTTTAAACTTTTAAAGATGGACAAAGCCCGCAGTAACATCGTTGTTTCCCGTCGTTCAGTCCTTGAAGAAACACGCGCTGAAGCAAGAACTGAGTTGGTTTCTAACCTGTCTGAAGGTCAAATTTTGGCAGGTGTTGTCAAGAATATAACCGATTATGGTGCCTTTATCGACTTAGGTGGTGTAGATGGATTGCTTCACGTCACAGATATTTCCTGGCGTCGCATAAATCATCCAAGCGATATCTTGAAAGTGGGAGAGAGCATTCAAGTTCAAGTCATTCGCTTCAATCGTGAGAATCAACGCATATCCTTAGGCATGAAACAATTGGAAGAAGATCCATGGAAAGGCGTTGAAGAGCGTTACCAAATTGGCAGTCGTCGCCGAGGTGTTGTAACAAACGTAACGGATTATGGTGCTTTTGTTGAACTAGAACCAGCCGTAGAAGGCCTTATCTATGTAACAGAAATGAGCTGGACTAAGAAAAACATACATCCCGGCAAAATTCTTTCAACAAGTCAAGAAGTTGAAATTCAAGTCTTAGATGTGGATATGAATAAGCGTCGTATCAGTCTTGGACTCAAACAATGCCAAGACAATCCATGGCAAAAATTTAAAGACAATCATCCTATAGGAGATATTCTTGAAGGCGAAGTTAAAAATATAACTGAATTTGGATTGTTTGTAGGTGTTTCTGATGATCTTGATGGGATGGTACATTTGACCGACCTTTCATGGTCTAAAACTGGAGAAGAAGCCCTTTCAGAGTATAAAAAAGGCCAAATGATTAAAGTTAAGGTTCTGGACATCGATGCAGAAAAAGAACGAATCAGCCTTGGTGTTAAACAACTTGAAACTGATACTTTCTCTTCTAGCTCCTTAGGAATTAAAAAAGGTGACGTTGTAACCGGGACCATTTCCTCAATTCAAGACAAAGGAATTGAAGTCGAACTTGAGGGCGGCCTTACAGGTTCTATCCGCAAGGCTGACCTCTCTCGTGACCGTGACTGGCAACGTCCAGATCGATTTGCTGTTGGCGAGAAAGTTGACGCAAAAGTCGCTTCTATTGACAGAGTAAGTCGCAAGGTCATTCTCTCAATTAAGGCACGAGAAATTGACGAAGAAAAGCAAGTAATGTCTGAATTTGGTTCTTCCGACAGTGGGGCAAGTCTAGGAGATATTCTAGGAGCCGCAATGAACAAGGCAAAGGCTAAAGCTAAGGAAAGCTCAGCTGAAAAGCCTGCAAAGAAGGAAGCCGCACCAAAAGCAGCAAAAAAGGATGCAGGTGGGGAAGAAAATGAATCAGCTGCAGCTAAAAAGGAAAAGGCACCTTCTGCTAAGAAGCCTGCTGCCAAAAAGAAATAATAGGTAATGTTTTCCCTCTCCCGAGTAGGGGAGAGGGAATCCTGAATTATTTGGGTCTCTTTTTGTTTTTTAAATATTTTTTACTTGAGCACTTTAAGTTACAAAAATCATAAACTTCTGACTTTGTTTTATAATCTATTTCATTACACCCATATGCACAAAAAGCCCGAAAGCAATTTTTATTCTCTCGGTGATCTGCTTTCGTCTTAAGACATGATTTGGCAATTTTTAAATTTGACGCACAATTGAGACGGTTACACTTACCATCTTCATTGTCATTTTTTAAAATTTTTTCAATATTTTTTTCAGAATAAACTTTTTCTCTTTTCTTTCTTTTCTTAACTTTTTTCTTCTTTGTTTTTGTTTTCTTCCTAAATTTATAGGATATCGATGTCGCTTCAGCATTATCTAAGGAAAAGCCCGTGATAACTGACAACCCAGCACAATCTCCCCAAGCCATGGCGTATAAAATGATAAAATACCGTAATCCCCGATACACGATTCTTTTTAGCCTTCTCTAATCTTCTTTTACCTCAAAGAGTAAAACAAAATGGTTAAGATTATGCTGAAAGGACTCAATCTTTGTCTATAAGGTCATCTTAAGGATAGGATTAGATTTTTTATACGAACGTAATCTATGAGTTAAAAATTAAAAGATTTTCACAAATGCACTACGCAGCCCTTTTTATCATCGCGAGTAGGCTTTTTTTGCTCATGTTGCTTTGTTTCAGACGAATTCGAATCAGGAGTTTTCACGTCAGGAACTTCTTTTTTATCAGAGTTGCCCGCGTTTGATACCCTATCTGCAGGTTTATTATTGATAATTGTCCAACCGACAAAAACCAGAATTACAGCAAGAAGAATAGACAAAATTATTTTTTTCAATTTCTAATTCTTTCAACAATTAATTTTCAGGTAGAAAGTTTATATATAGAAGACAGGAAAAATTTTGTCAAAAAGTCTTTTTTAATCATTTTAATTCTATTATTAAAACGCATGAAAAATAAATTTATTCTCAACTTCAATAGCCGCTTAAATTCTGATGATTAACAGACAAGACAACATCTACAAGTAAATTTATCTCAACTTTGTACCCTTAACTTTTATAAGAGGAATTGCATCAGATGCAAAAAACAGGTACGAAAGGAGAAACAATCAAAAATACCCTCTATAGATTTTTATGAGACTTTGGGTATGATAACGTTAAGGTCAGAAGGAATAGGATTGCCATGGCAAGCTCTAGAAATAATCAAATCCTTGATGATGAAGAGGTTACCTTGAATAATATGAAACAGTCTAAAACAGATTTATTAAATTGTTATGAGCAAATGATTCTCATTCGTCGTTTTGAGGAGCGAGCGGGGCAACTCTACGGTATGGGTCTGATTGGAGGCTTTTGCCACCTTTACATTGGCCAAGAAGCTGTCATTGTTGGCTTGCAAGAATGCGTTAAACCTCAAGATACACTTATAACGGGATATCGTGATCATGGTCATATGCTGGCCTGTGGAATGGATCCTAAAGGTGTTATGGCTGAGTTAACAGGACGTCAAACGGGTTATTCCAAAGGAAAAGGCGGCTCCATGCATATGTTTAGCCGAGAAAAAAACTTTTTCGGAGGACATGGCATTGTGGGTTCACAAGTTTCCTTAGGAACGGGAATGGCTTTTGCACATAAATATAAGCAGGACAATGGTGTTTGTTTAACATTTATGGGGGACGGTGGTGTCAATCAAGGACAAGTTTATGAATCCTTCAATATGGCGTCCTTATGGAAACTCCCAGTCGTTTATATTGTTGAAGACAACGGATATGCCATGGGAACTTCTGTCATGCGTGGATCTGCAAATGGTGAGTTTCATAAAAGAGGTGAAGCTTATGATATTCCCGGACGTGTCGTTGATGGCATGGATTTATTTGCGGTTCAAGAAGCTGGCGCCTGGGCATTAGATTATGCTCGTCAAGGAAAGGGCCCGACTCTTCTTCACATTAAAACTTACCGCTATCGTGGCCATTCTATGTCTGACCCAGCAAATTATAGAACTAAAGAAGAGGTCGAAAAAGTCCGCCAGGATCACGACCCTATTGAAACGTTTCGCCAGTACCTCTTAAATAAAAAAATTGCAAATGAAGATGTCCTTAAAACCATTGAGAAACGAATCAAGGATATTGTAACTGAGGCAGCTGCTTTTGCTCAAAGTTCACCAGAGCCAGACGCGGGTGAATTATATACAGACGTACTCATCTGAAGGAAGAACATTCATGACACAAAAATTAACCGTTCGAGAAGCTTTGCGCGATGCGATGGCTGAAGAAATGCGTAGAGATATCAGTGTTTTTCTCATGGGGGAAGAAGTCGCTGAATATCATGGTGCTTACAAGGTTAGCCAAGGACTGTGGGAAGAGTTCGGAAACAAACGAGTTGTCGACACTCCTATTACGGAACATGGTTTTGCAGGTCTTGGAGTGGGTGCTGCTTTCCTTGGTCTTAAACCAATTATTGAATTTATGACTTTTAATTTTTCTATGCAAGCCATTGACCAAATTATTAACTCAGCCGCGAAAACCCTCTATATGTCAGGCGGACAAATGGGATGTCCCATTGTTTTTCGGGGACCCAACGGCGCGGCTTCAAGGGTTGGTGCACAACACTCCCAATGTTTTGCAAGCTGGTATGCCCACTGTCCCGGCCTTAAAGTTGTTTCTCCCTATTCAGCTGCCGACGCGAAAGGATTATTAAAATCTGCAATTCGCGATCCTAATCCTGTGATTTTTTTGGAAAATGAGCTCATTTATGGTCGTAGTTTCGAGGTTCCGACTGATGAAGATTATTTAGTCCCTCTTGGGAAAGCTTCAATTGTTCGCCCCGGGAAAGATGTTACAATTACCGCTTTTTCAATAACAGTTGGTTATGCCTTAGAAGCAGCTGAAAAATTGGCTGAATTGGGTATAAGTGCCGAAGTTATCGATCTTCGAACCATTCGCCCCTTAGATGAGGATACAATCGTACGCTCTGTAAAATCTACCAACCGTTTGGTCAGTGTAGAAGAAGGCTGGCCTTTTGCGGGAATAGGATCTGAAATCTGCTCAATGATTTGTGAAAAGGCTTTTGATTATCTTGATGCACCTCCTGTTCGCGTTGCATCTGAAGATGTCCCCTTGCCTTATGCTGCAAATTTAGAGAAACTAGCTTTACCAAGCGTTGAAAAGATTATTAATGCTGTTAAAACTGTGTGTTACAAATAGGGAAGTCCATATGCCAATATCCATTCTAATGCCCGCCCTCAGTCCTACCATGACGGAAGGAAATCTCATCAAATGGTTAAAAAATGAAGGGGATACGATTAAGGCGGGGGAAGTTATTGCTGAAATTGAAACCGACAAGGCTACCATGGAAGTTGAAGCTGTAGATGAGGGAACATTAGCTCGTATTATGATCGCAGCTGGGACAGAGCAAGTTGCTGTAAACACAATCATCGCTATTCTGCTTGAGGAAGGAGAGGATCCTTCAGCACTCAGTAGCGTTGGACCATCTGAAGAAAGCGTAAAGAAATCTAATGGAGAAAAGAGTAAAGACTTACCCAAGGAAGCTTTAACTGCCTCCAAAGCAGCTCCGACTTCTCCCAATATTGCAACGCTTCCGGTAAAAGATCTTGCTTCAAGTCAGCGACAGGCAAATAATGCAGGAACCCGTGTATTTGCAAGTCCATTAGCGCGGCGATTAGCAGAACATACGAATATTGATTTGCAAACCATTTCGGGGACAGGTCCTCATGGTCGCATCGTAAAATTTGATGTGGAAAATGCCAAAAAAATGCCTTCTTCACCATCTTCTCTTTCTTATGGAGATGCCGAATATTTTGACATTCCCCTTAATAATGTTCGAAAAATTACCGCCAAAAGACTCACAGAGTCAAAACAACAAATCCCTCATTTTTATTTAACAGTGGATTGTACCCTTGACCCCCTTCTATCTTTACGTTCAGAGCTAAACGCTCGTATGGATTCTGAAAAACTTTCCGTAAATGACTTTATTATTCGCGCCGTGGCTTTAAGTTTAATTAAAGTGCCAGAGGCGAATGTTTCTTGGCAAGAAACGAGTTTGCGTCAATATCAATCTGCCGACGTATCGGTTGCTGTTGCCATTGAGGGCGGTTTGGTAACACCCATTATTCGTTCAGCCCAGCATAAAAATTTACGTCAACTTTCTCAAGAGATGAAAATTTTAGCTGAAAAAGCACGCTCTGGTAAACTGGCCCCAGAAGAATTTCAAGGAGGTACTTTTACCATTTCAAACCTAGGAATGTACGGAATTAAGAATTTTGGTGCGATTATTAACCCGCCTCAAGCATGTATTTTAGCCGTAGGAATGGGTGAACCCCGTCCCATCGTCAGAGATGGTCAAGTTCAGATTGCAACGCAAATGTCGTGCACATTATCGGTTGATCATCGTGCTGTTGATGGTGCTGTTGGATCTACTTTCTTACAAGCATTTAAAGAATTTATAGAAGATCCTTTACGCCTCTTAATATAAAATTAGCTACCCCCCTCGCAACGGGAAACGAAGGGAAATAGAATTTTTTAAAAAGTGCCTCCATAACCCTGGTGCAATTCCTAAAAATAATATTTAATTGTTGACAATTCTTAAAATTTTATTCACACATAAATAGCCACTGAGATTTTGAAAATAATAAAGGAACATCCATGGGCCTATTTTCATCTCTAAATCGTGACCAAAAAGAAGCTCTTACTCTTTTGCAGATCGGGACTTTCCTAGAATATTTTGATCTCATGCTCTATATTCATATGGCGGTTCTTCTTAACGAACTATTTTTCCCAAAAACTGACCCTCAAACTGCCGCTCTCTTGTCTGCTTTTGCTTTTTGCTCCTCTTTTGCTGTTCGCCCCATAGGTGCCTTAATTTTTGGTTGGTTAGGAGACAACATTGGTCGAAAATCAACTATCATTCTCACAACAGCAACAATGTCAATTTCTTGCCTCATTATGGCCAATGTTCCAACTTACGCTCAAATAGGCATTACAGCCGCCTGGATTATGATTTTCTGTAGAATGGCGCAAGGAATGTCTTCTATGGGTGAAATTGTTGGGGCAGAAATATATATAGCAGAAACGATTCCTCGCCCTACTTCCTATCCAGCTGTAGCCTTCATGGCGATAGCTGCTAATATGGGGTCAATGGTTGCGCTGGGTATTTCATTCCTAGCGACGTCTCTTTTATTTAACTGGCGTATAGCCTTTTGGGTGGGAGCGGCAATTGCATTGATCGGCTCTGTTGCACGGACACGTCTTAGAGAAACGCCTGATTTTCTTGATATGAAAAGAAAACAAATGGAGCAAACGATTGCCGAACTCAATCAACAGGAAAAAAGTAAAAATAATAAAGAAATCTTTCAACAAAAATCTTTTAATTGGAAAGAACCGATCAAAGCCAAAACCCTAGTGGCGTATTCTTTAATCTATTGTGGTTGGCCTTTAACATTTTACCTAGCTTATATGTACTTTAATCCCCTCCTCAAAGAAACATTTGGGTATTCAGCTGCTGACATTATCAAACATAATTTTTTCCTCTCCATGATTCTTCTCCTTTCCCAGATTTTTTGGACTCTTCTCAGTTATCAAATTCATCCTATAAAAATACTTAAAATCCGAGGTACTTTTATTCTTTCATTAATGCTGCTATTGCCTTTTTTAATAATAAATTCAACTAGCAATATTCAAATATTTTTGATACAAGCATCTCTTCTCGTTTTAGCCATAAGCAGTGTCCCAGCTGATGCGGTTCTCATTTATCATTTACCAGTGTATCGCCGCTTTACATTGGCAAGCCTCATGTATGCCGTGGCTCACGCTTTAGTATATATCACGACTTCTTTTGCCCTCGTCTATTTAGGTCATTATTTTGGCCCCTATGGGATTTGGTTTATTGCACTGCCTGTAAGTTTTTCTTACCTTGGAGGTGTTTTGTATTTTGAAAATCTAGAAAGAAAATTAGGATTTTATCCACAATTTACCCTTAAAGACTCTTTAAATCCTGGAAGTGAACGGATGAATAAAGAAGCTTTAAACTCTGTGCCTTTAAGAAAACAGCGCGGGGCTTAATAAGATGAATTTTTTTTCCTCTCTAAACCGCAATCAAAAAGAAGCTATTGGACTATTACAAATTGGGACATTTCTCGAATATTTTGACTTAATGCTTTATATCCATATGGCCGTTCTTTTGAATGAGCTTTTCTTTCCCAAGACAGACCCCCATACGGCGGCTCTACTATCCGCATTTGCATTTTGTTCTACCTATGTCATGCGTCCAATCGGCGCTCTTATTTTTGGATGGCTGGGAGATAACATAGGACGCAAATCCACTATTATTATTACAACGCTCATGATGTCTGTTTCTTGTGTAATAATGGCAAATTTGCCAACCTATGCTCAAGTTGGTATATCGGCTGCTTGGATCATGACATTTTGTCGTATTGCTCAAGGCATGTCTTCGTTAGGGGAAATTGTGGGCGCTCAAATTTATGTATCTGAAACAACCCCTCGTCCCTTAGCATATCCCGCCGTGGGACTCGTGAGCATTGCTTGCTCTTTAGGAGGAACAGCGGCTCTAGGATTGGCTACTCTTGTCACGTCATTTTATTTGAATTGGCGTCTTGCTTTTTGGATGGGTGCCGGTATTGCTCTCGTTGGGGCCGTTGCCAGAACTCGTCTGCGTGAGACGCCTGATTTTTTAAAAATGAAAAGGCAGAAAATAAGAGATGCAATTGCTGAATTGACGAAAGAGGATGAGCTATCAACCACACGTCAATCATCAACTGGTAATAAATCGACTTGGAAAGAATCCATAAAATTACAAACACTTTTGGCCTACTTCTTTATTCATTGCGGCTATCCATTATCATTTTATTTAGGATATATATATTTCAATCCGATGCTAAAGGATATTTTCGAATATTCAGCAGAAAGCATTATCGTTCATAATTTTTATTTGTCGATGTTTATGGTGTTTGCTTCCATGATCCTTATTGCCTTCAGCTGCAAGGTTCACCCCTTAAAAATATTAAAAATAAGATGGATCTTCACATTTTTGCTTATGGCAGCCCTCCCTTTTCTCATAATTAATATAAATACTTCCACACAGTTATTTTGCGTACAAGCCCTGATTCTAACCTTCAGTGCAACAGGCTTGCCAGCAGATGCTGTATTTTATTATCACTTACCCATCTTTCGTCGATTTACATTTGCAAGCTTCCTATACGCCTTATCAAGAGCCCTCATGTACGCCATAACATCATTTGGATTGGTTTATTTAGGTTCTTCCTTTGGTTCATTTGGTTTATGGTTTATAACCCTCCCTATTACTTTAGGCTATCTGTATGGCATTCTTCATTTTATAAAACTGGAACGAGGAATCGGGATCTATCCGAATCTCTCAATACAATCTCTAGATAAATCTAACCTGAATTCATTGAATAAAAATGATAAAATGACAAACTCCCCTCTACCAAATTTTAGTAGCAAACGTTAACCTTGGGAAAACTTTACAACATACAAAAATCATTAAAGATGGACTTTTCTTTATTGCCCTGAGATGCAATGTTTCATAAATTTTAGAAGATAATTTTAATCAGAAGTTGGCAAGGTTTTTAACAATTGTGACAAATGCCAGTGCCATATAGCTTGAGCAATATATTTAACTTCACATTCCTCAATGATGTTCGTACTTGAGTTAATGTTTGTATTTAAAATACAGGAGGTTATCAGACGATTATCTGATTTTATAACCCGTCTTAGCATAAGATTTCCCTCGAGGGATTCAATAATACAAATACAGCCCTGATAATAAGGGAAATGACTTTTATTCACAATTTTTTTGCCCGCCACAATATCACCTTTGTTAAAAAGTGGTGACATAAGCTCATCTTGGATTTGGAGGGTGGCATAAGAGGGATTGGATTTTAAAGAACTAATTTCGTTTTGCATGCGCAAATCGTCACTGTCATTTATAAACAACTCTTTTTGCTCATGAGGATTATCTTTTTTACCGTAAAACAGATAATCAAAACTGGCTTCGTGCACATCTTCCCCTAAGGACACAGAAAACAAGCCGGAAAAAAGATTTGAGAAAAGAAGAGCTTTTTGGGGAGTCAGTTCTCTGTCACCTAATTCTAGAGCTTTCAAAGTGTTAGCACTCATGCCTGTTTGTTCTGCAAAAGCAAGACGAGTAAGACCAACCTTTTTTCTTAAGGCTTGCAACCTCTTGCCTCTTTCAATGATTAAGTTTTTTTTAGCCATCAAGAGCACTCAATACTTTTACACTCCTCTTACAAACATCCTATCACTAATTATAGCCTTTCACCAGAAAATTTCTACCTGTACCAATTTTGACGTATAATCAAACTCATCTGTCAGCAAAGTACTAATCCAAATTACTTAAGTGATTTTATTTGACACAAAAATCCTAATGTATGCCTAAAATTTTCATTTTCATAAATTTTTGATAAAATAATTGGCAAATAGGATATTGATACCTGTGCCCATTTTGTGTATGCTTGTAAAGCACAGGTACCCATAAAGGATTAATAAAGAAGGGATTCCGAAATGCTGAAATTAATTGTATCAAAAACGAAACCCAGCCCTAAAATCCTTTCTTTACCAGATGATGTCATTACGAATTCAGATAGAGAACCTTTTCATGTGAATGTTCTCCCCAAGGGGCATCTGCTCTTCGTTATGACCGCTATAGACCCTTCTCACTTCTTATCTTGTGAACTCGTTTTGGAAGTGGTGCATTCCCCTAATGATAATGAGCCAACATTTGTTGTCTGCCATTTCCCTGAAATTCAAGATGATGAACTTTATAAATTTATCGATCAAGATGAAATGCTCTTAGGTCTAACTATGGTTGACTTCCAGATGAAAGTTCTCGAGCAACTCTATAATTTTTGTTTAACTCATCATGCTTCTAACCTCGTAATTTATACGGATAACAATTCGGGTGATGCTTTGGGAATATATAGAGAATTTCTAACGACGATTCATGAGACAACAGTAAAGATGGATACATTTAGCGAAATAATTTTCCCTGTATGTGAAGAGACAAATATAAAGCGGGCAAGCTTTATGGATATTGTATCCCTCAAGCTTCGCCAAACGCTTTGGCAAGAGCAACGGTACAATTTTGCGGTCAAAAAGTACCTTAAATCTCACCCATTTGGGTAACAAAAAGAATCTCGAAAGTTAAGGCCTCTAAAGAAAGTGGTAAGGAGCCAATCATGATCTGGATATTTAACTTAGACCGAGCCAGTGCAGGTTTATGCGATAATTATGCTGATGTCATGCAATATATTATTGAACTTGAAAGGATAAAACAACCTGCCAATCACAGAAAAACTCAGGCCCATTTCAATGTATCAACCCTGGGAACTAATGCTGAAAAAAAGAAATGGTGCATTGAATTTTGTCAATCTAACAACTACATAATTGTTGAAACACCCTCTGAACCTTTAAGTTCACCTTCGTTACAGAGAAATCACCAATCCGCTTCAGCTACTCAAGATCGTATTGAGCAGATTGGTTAATTAAACAATTTGTATTCAATTTCCTCTTATGTGGGTGTTTATTGTTCAACAAATTTTGAAGTCATTTTTCGAACAACTGGCGCAACGAACTGAGCAACAACGAACGCGACCGGAAAAGCGACTTGCCAAGCTTTGAAAAACTGTGAGACAAGCGTTGACGTCAAACCATATTCGTAAGTGGTAATGCAAAGAGAGATAATGCCAGACATCAAAAAAGACATAAAACTTGCAAACACAAAAGTAAAATACTTTTTATTCAATTTTTTCAACACATTAATCCTATAAAACTTTTTACATAAAAGAATATTAGGATATAAAATCCTGACAATCAAGTTTTCTAAATTTTCAAGTCTTAGCCGACTAATGATAACTCTTTCAAACCCTGACCCCGATTTTCCAGGATACGTTCAGATAAACTGGGAAGAATTTTTTGTGTTAAAATATGATCGATGGAACGCGCACCTTGATGGGGATCGGTACATTGCTCAGCAATGTTTGTAATATCCTGATCTGAATAGATTAACCGGGCATGATGTTGCATGAAAAGCCTTTGAGCAACGCTATTAACTTTTAAGCGAACAATTTTAGTTAGATCCGGCATACTTAAGGGATAATAAGGAATGACGGTAAGACGAGCCAAAAACGCATGTGGGAAGTGACGATCTAAAGCCTTCATAATTTCGGACATTCCTGCCTCAACCTCTTCAGCAGCGATATTTGAGGTGAGGATAATCATTGTGTTACGAAAATCGACTTCTACCCCTTCGCTATCTTCGATCATACCCTTATCAAATACCTGATAAAAAATTTCCATAACATCTGGATGGGCCTTTTCGACTTCGTCCAATAAAATAACGCTATAAGGATTACGGCGCACGGCTTCTGTTAAAGTCCCACCCTTTCCATAGCCGACATAGCCGGGAGGTGCACCTTTTAGGGTGGCTACCGCATGAGCTTCTTGAAATTCAGACATATTAATTCGAATTAAGTGACGTTCATGACCATTTAAAATTTCTGCTAATGCTTGTGCAGTTTCTGTTTTTCCAACACCACTGGGACCCACCAATAGAAAAACACCCATCGGTTTGTTGGGGTCCGACAAGCCCGCTCGATAACTTACCACCTGGCTTGCTACCATATCTAATGCATGAACTTGTCCAACAATTCGTCTCTCCAGGGCTTGACGCAATTGCTCCACGGTTAATCCTTCTTCAAAACTTATCATGGTTTCTAAAGGAATGCCGGTCCATCCTGAAATAACTTTAGCCACTGTAAGCCGATCGACGCTATGCGGGACAAGATTTTGTTCTGAGGACTGCTGCCCCCGTAGCTCCCGTTCTAATTGATTAACCTGTGCACGAAGCCCCCGTGCCTTTTCCCCATCTAATTGCTCAAGGGGAAAGTTGTTTAATTCATCTCTTAAATTTTGAATTTTTTGAACAACGTCTGCTGATTGTGACCACTCACTAGCCATTTCCTCAGTTCTTAAGGTTGTTAAATCAATTTCCTGGCCAATTTCGTTTAATCGTCGCTCATGCTCAGATGCACCATGATCCTCACGCAATAACATTTCCTTTTCAATCTCCAATAGTGTCAATTGGTTGCGTGCCTCTTCCAAGGGTTGGGGAATAGCAGAATGTGCCAATGCGACTTGAGCACAAGCTGTATCTAATACACTAACGGCTTTATCCGGCAGGCGACGCCCTGTTAAAAAGCGCTGGGATAATGTTACGGAAGCTTGAATAGCCTCATCTAAAATTGTCACATGATGATGCTTCACCAAAGACCCAGCTATGGCTCTTAACATGCCAAGGGCTTTCTCCGGTGACGGCTCATCCACTTTCACAACCTCAAATCGACGGGTCAGCGCTGCATCCTTTTCAATATATCGTTTATATTCCGCCCAGGTCGTGGCAGCGATGGTTCTTAATTCTCCTCGCGCGAGAGCAGGCTTTAATAAGTTGGCGGCATCTCCTAACCCAACTTGTCCTCCGGCCCCAATCAATGTATGCGCTTCGTCGATAAACAGAATAATAGGAATAAGGGACTGTTTCACTTCATCAAGAAGGGTTTTCAGCCGTTCTTCAAATTCTCCTTTGACACTCGCTCCCGCCTGAAGAAGCCCCACATCAAGTAACCGCAATGAAATGTTTTTTAATGAAGGCGGAACACCACCGGAGGCAATTCGCTGCGCAAGCCCTTCTACAACTGCCGTTTTCCCTACTCCGGCTTCTCCAACCAAAATGGGATTGTTTTGCCGACGGCGAGATAAAACATCAATTAATTGGCGAATTTCCCGATCCCGCCCATAAATCGGATCAAGATTCCCTAAACGAGCTTGCTCTGTCATATCGATGGTAAATTGATTCAATGCCGTTGTATTCGCTGTTACTTGCGCAGGGGATTGATCAGACTTTGATTTAAATGAATTTGCTCGTTTGCTATTTTCCTTAGCTTCAGGGCTGTTTTGGAGAAGTTCCCGCATATTATCTCGATAACTTTCTCGTGAAATGCGTAAAAGTAAGGGACAACTCTCCAACAAAATGCCTCGTAGGGCTTCTGTATCCAAAACGGACATTAATATCGCGCCGGAACGAATATGCTCGTCCTCAAGCTGAAGCGACGATACCATCCATGCCTCTTCCAAAGCTGTTAAAATATGGGGAGATAAAGCCGTTTGTGTTGTATTGCCGGTTTGAAACTTGTCAACAACACCTTGTAATTGTTTTAAAATGCTGGAAACATCAATTTCATAGTACCTTAAGACAATCTGAACATCAGAGCTCGCCGCTTCCAAAAGACGCAAGAGAAAATGTTCCAATTCCACATTATAGTGCGTTTTAGATACACATAATGCAGCAGCGCTTTCCAACGCCCTTTTGCAGGTTGAATTAAGCTTATTAACGAGGGCTTTTGTATCCACATGCATAAACAACACCTGTCTAAAACGGAGTTAACTTCAATTATAATTAATTATAAGAAAAATTAGTTAAGGAATTATGCTATATTGTCAGAGGCGGCTTTTAAGCGTATTATGCAATTAAACGAAAAAATATAATGCGGCCAAAAAGTCATCTTATTTTAACAATTAGTTTAGATAATAAGAGACGAGCAGTTTTTTTACGAGGTGACCTTGAAAGTGCAGGGTAAAGGGTACTTGTCATGAATAAGCTTATTGCACATCTTCTAATGCTTAGTTTAGGCTACATCTGCCTCGCAGATATTAGTGCTTTAGATGAAGTTTTGGTTGTTAAAGCCCCTGAAACACCAACTCATAGAGTTGATCAAAATGTAAGTAATAGTCCCCAAACACCACTTTCGCCGGAACTCCTCTCTCTAAGAAACCAGCAAATAGCAGAAGCAAAAAGAGAATTTCGAAAGTACGTTGGGCTTCCTTATGATCCAACAAAAGATCAAGAATGGATTCAAGAAAATATTAATTATTGGACGCAACGGCTTAAACAGTTAAACAATACTGTTGGTCCACTACCTCCGTCAACGCCCCCTACTCCGCCTATTATACAAGAACAAGAATTAATACTGGCCGGAAATCTGGGTAAGGGTTTACGGAATGTGAGTACAGAAAAATTAACTAACATTATTTTGCGTGAAGATAGGCTAAAAAGAGGAAATTCATTGAACGGATTAGAAAAGGCTCATTCATCTCCTGCCGCGGTAAGGAGAATGGCAGAAGCCATCTGTGAGCTCACGGATCCCAACAAGATAGACGAGTAATTCCGTACACCCCCTATTTCCAGGCAGTTTTGTAAGTTTTAGATTAACTTCTCCCATAATTTTTGAATCACAAGAGAAGTTAATAAAATAATTTCATACAAATTTAAAGAAGTATGTTTTTATCACCTATTCTACACTTTGCATCTGAGGTCGTAGGGTTGAATCTTTTTTACAAAATATACGCACTAAATTTGGGGGTGTAGCACGTGAATTTACATTAGGAGCTCCTAAATTTTTAGGATCATTATTCTCCATATTAAACTTCGAAGTTCCCACCCAATTTATTTTACCGGAATAGTAATTATTTTCCAGATTACTCTTGAATCCTGACCCAACCAGTCTCTGAGAAGTAAGATGACCAACAGCCTGTACAGAGTTTTTAGCCGAATCGGTTTCTTGGATTGATTTTCTTCCTCGCGCAACGTGGACACCGCCTTTCAAATGTCTACGGTGTAAATTTGGATGTTTTTGGTGCTTGCTGTTATCAGGATAAATTTTAGATTTCTTTAGATCATCATCATCGTCATTGTCATCATCGTTATCCTTTTTCAAGTCATCATCCCAATCATTATTGCCTTTGCCTTTGCTTTTGCTGGGTTTTAATGCATCATCTGTTGGAGGAGCATCATTATCATCATCATCGTAATTTGCTAAACGGTTAACCAAAGTATGTTTAATTACACCTATGTGACCACTATTCACACTGTGTATAATGTTCTCTAATTGCAATCGATTAATATTCATGAGATTAATATTAACCTTTATTGGATTAGAAGGATCTTTTGATTGTCTAGCAGCATTTGTTAATAGGTTCAAAACCTGAACAACGGATACCTCGGGATCAGAGAAGTCAAAAGTATATGGTTTTTCAAGCGCTTTCCTAGCTTCTTTCTCTCTTTCTTCAAGAGTACGATCAAGAAAACTCTCTGTTAAAATTGACTCCATCATTGGATCACGTGGCGATGATACAAGGAGTGAACTAGCTCTGGGGGACAAAGTTGCAGTTGTTGCAGAAGCAAAGCGCGGTGAGATTTTTGGGGATGTTGCACTTGAAGATGCCGAAGTCGCATGGTAATTTTCTGCCCCATTCGGCTTCTCATTTTGCGCTGCCACACATCCGTTTGTTAGCAATGCACCCATGGCAATCGTCTTTAATAAAATCGATTTACTTATTTTAACCATTTTTCCCCCCTCATTTATTGTTGCAATAACCTTAAACACAAAACTTCTTTTTTACTTACTTTAAATATATAAATACTTTAAATACTTAATCATATAAGTATTATTGTAATATTTATTAGTTAAATAGTAGTTAATCACAATAAGCATATCAAAAGAATAAAAAACAAATCATTACAACAAATAATGTACAATTTTACAGTTTCTTAATGCTGTAGGCTTATGCTATAAATGAGAGTAAATTTCACGTTTTTCTCATGAATTGGACACAATAATGGAACCACTACACCCCCAGAACAACAAACCCCCTTTTAAATTTACCGGTGAGCGCCTTGCTCTTATGATTGGCGGCACGTTAATTGGGGCTCTTGCCATCGTTTTTAGTTTTAAACTTGCAACACCTATTGTAAAAAAAGCCTGTCAATCCATTTTGGAAGCGCCAGATAAGGGAGAAAGAGATGTCCGTCTCGCTTCCATCGAAGCTATTGTTGTAAAACCCGGAACAATATCACGACGCATTACTACCGTTGGCCAACTTCGGGCTAATGAATCTGTTACCTTACGCACAGAAATGGCCGGTAAAATTAAAGAAATAGCCTTTAAAGAAGGGGCAAAAGTTAAAAAAGGCGATATTCTTCTCCGATTTGACGATGAAGAATTAAAAGCCCAACTGGATAAGGCGGAAGCGGATGTAGAGTACCGACAAGTTCGGTTTGGTAGATTTGAGTCCCTTCAAACGAAGGGGTTGGGTAGAGGTACAGAATTTGACCAAGAAAGAGGCCAGTTGAATATGGCCAAAGCCGAGCTGGAGGTTGCCAAAGCCAAACTTGCTAAAGCCACGATAACAGCTCCTTTTGAAGGAAAAATTGGATTAATTGATGTTAGTGTTGGCGCATACGTTGATAGTCAAAAGGAATTGGTTACCCTCGTTGACTTCGATCCTATGAAGATTGATTTCAAAATTCCCGAAAAATTTATTCATGATATTGGTGTTGGGCAAACCGCAGAAGTCAAATTAGACAGCTTTCCAGATGTTCTATTCCAGGCAAATGTTGAAGCCATTGACTCACGCGTTGATCCTCAAACACACAGTATTGCTGTACGAGCAACCATTCCAAATGAAGATGGCAAACTGCAAACCGGCTTATTTGGTAGTGTTGGCGTTATTATTGGCGTGAAGAATGATGCACTATTGGTTCCAGAATCTGCTTTAGGGCGTGAAGGGGATATTGAGTATGTCTGGGTCGTCGTCAATGGCAAGGCGGGACGTAAGCGTGTTTTGACGAGCACTAAAGAAAACGGCCAAGCCGAAATTACAGCTGGTCTACGTGCAGGTGAAATTGTTGTCACCTCTGGTCAATTGAAACTTGGCGAAGGAATGGCCGTAAAAATTTCGAATATGGGGGATGGTGACGTTGAACTGACAGATGAAGACGAAGATGAAGCTACGCCAAAATCTCCGGCGATATCGAACAAACAAGTGCCAAAGCCTTCCCCTGAAAAAGAATCTGGAAAAGATGAGCCAAAACCTGGAGAAGAAGCAGAACCTAAACAGGAAGAACCAAAAACCGCAGTAGAAGATGTACCATCCGAAAAAAGCGACACTAAAACTGTAACGGAAGAAACAAAACCTTCCCCTCAAGAGTCAACAAAAATGGAAGCATCAGATTCTGTAAAGCCAGACTCTTCCCAAACTATAGAACCGAAGCTGGAGAGCGAAAAAAAGGTTGAGAGTCTTGCTCGTCCTAAACTAGGAACCGATGAAAAAACTTCAAAAGAAAATATTATGTTGAAAGAATCAACAGAAAAGGAAAAACTTTCTGAAAAGAAGGATCCTTTATCCGCTCCCAATGACGGAAATAAAGATTATTCGCCAGAAACCGCTAAGCCTCTTAAGGCCGATACTTCTCAAAAAGAAGAAGCGATGACAGACTCAGTAAAATCCAGTGAATCCTTAGAACAAACTACAAAAAATAACGTGGTAAAAGATAAAGATGAAGATGAACCATCTAAGGTCACCATATCCCCTCATCAAGATAAGTCTGTAGATAGTGAAAAATCTTTAGGAACACCTGAAGAGAAGTCATTTTTCTCTCGATCTCGTGATTATGTCGTTAACTTGTTTAAAAGAAATTAGAGAAATTAAATGAAAATATCTGAAGTCTGCATTCAACGACCGGTCTTTGCGTGGGTGATGACATTTATTCTTATTGCTCTCGGCTTGGTCGGGGGAAGCCGGTTGTCTCTCCAAAAGGACCCAAAAATCGAGACTCCCTACATTACTATTGAAGCGTCATTACCAGGCGCCGGTCCAGACATTATTGAAAATAACGTTACACGGCCTATTGAAGAAGCTGTGGCAGGTATTGATGGTATTGTAGCTACCTCCTCAACCAGTGGTGTTGAGGACAGTAAGGTTACACTAGAGTTTTCACCTGAACGAAGAATAGATGATGCCACTAATGATGTGCGAGATCGCTTGAACAAGGCTAAAGACAAGTTTCCTAAGGAAATGCTTGATCCAAACATCATTAAAGCCCGCGCTGAAGAAAAATCCCTCATGACTTTAGCACTCACCAGCGACAAAATTTCTCCCAGTGAGTTAGGTGACTACGCGAATACAGAGCTGAAAAAGGAATTTGAGGCCATTCCGGGTGTTGCCCGTGTAGAAGTCGCAGGTGGCGGCTTATATAAAATGAACTTAAAACTCGATCCTGTAAAATTAGCTGCTTATAATCTTACGGTTGCCGAGGTGAGGAAATCAATTGCCACACAAAACTTTGAAAAACCTGCGGGTCGGATTGTTACATCGGAAAGAGAATATCTCGTAACCACCCTCGCCAATTTAGAAACACCTTCTGAATTTAGTAATTTGGTCGTTTCTAACAAAGATAGGCATCTCGTTCGCTTAAAAGACATTGGAACAGCAGAAGAATCTGCAGATGATAAGAAAACAAGAATGCGTTTTAATGGCAGGTTAGGCGTCAGTGTTGGAATCGTAAAACAATCGGTTGCCAATCCTATCGATGTCACCCGTGATATTAAGGCAGCCTTACCCCGAATTATAGAACGTCTTCCTGAGGGCGTGACTTTACGTATCGGAAAAGACAGCGCACGATTTATTGAACAATCCTTGCATGCGGTTTATCAATCTATCGCGGAAGCCATAATTTTGGTTATTCTTGTTGTCTTCATCTTTTTACGCTCAGCTCGGGCAGCCCTTATTCCTTTGGTTACGATTCCTGTATCTTTAATCGGCGCCTTATTTCTCATGTATTTAGCTGGGTTCAGCTTAAATACTTTTACTCTTTTATCCATGGTTCTTGCCATTGGTTTAGTCGTTGACGACGCGATTGTGGTTCTTGAAAACATATATCGTCGTATTGAAGAAGGGATGGAAACCTTTAAAGCTTCTATTATTGGAATTCGAGAAGTTAGTTTTTCCATAGTTGCCATGACACTTACCTTGGTTGCTGTGTATGCGCCAATTGCTCTTTCAAAAGGAAAAACAGGTAAATTCTTTGTCGAATTTGCCCTAACCCTTGCAGGTGCTGTTCTCATTTCTGGATTTGCCGCTTTGACGCTTTCCCCGATGATGTGTGCTCGTATGTTAAAGCGAGACACACACCTGGATACGCCCCCTACAACGCCCTATGAGTTGTTTAAGTCTGGGGTATGGCTTTTATGGATTGAAAATCATTATTCCCGCTTGCTCCATAGTGTTATGGATAGAGCCTATAGACGAACAATGGTTATTTTGAGTGGCGTACTTTTTGCGTTATTGGGATTAGCTATTTATTACACTTTACCCGGTGAAATGTTCCCCAGAGAAGACCAAGGTCAAATTTCTATTGAAGGTCAAGCTAGCCAGACAGCAACACTTGAACACACAGACCGCTATGTCAAGGAAGTCGATTCTATTCTTGCAACCTATCCAGAAATTGAACGCCGTGTCACGCAAGTTAATAACCCAACATATGAGATATTTCTTCAATTGGCAGATAAACGCCAACGCTCAACTGCAGAAATTGAAAGAGATCTTAAATTGCGTCTCGATACCATTGCAGGCTTGGAAGTAAAAATAGAAACAGGTTCCGTCTCTGGTGATAAAAGTAATGTGGTTGAATTCGTTGTACAAGGCAACAAAACATACCGTGAAGTCCGAGAATTATCTGAAAATCTTTCTCGACGACTTAAGCAGTATCCTTTTGTAGCCGCTATTTTAAGTAATATTCATCCAGATGCTCAAGATTATGTTGTCTCCATTAACCGATCAAAGGTTGCTACACTCAACATTGACCCCGAAACAATAGCTGATACAATTGAAACCCTTTTGAAAGGACGTAAAACCGGCACCTTCAAAAAAGAGGGAAGACTTTATGATGTCATGGTTGAAATCACAGAAGCCCACAAGCAAACCCCTGAAGATATAAGTAACTTGTTTGTGAAAGGCGGAGATAAGCAAGAATCTTTGGTGCCCTTGGCTGAGTTAGTTTCTGTATTTCCCCGCACAAACCCCATGGAAATTTACCGATATAACCGTCTTCGTTCCGTTAATTTTTCCCTTAAACTGCATAATGGTATTGGATTAATGGAAGGTATAAACAAAGTCCGCGATACAGCCAGAGAGATTCTCCCCCGTGATGCGCGCATTGACTGGGTCGGAGAAACGCGACGCTATTTAAGTGAAAGTCAAAATATCATTCTCATTTTTGCTTTAGCTTTATGCTTTATTTATTTTGTGATGGCCGCTCAATTTGAAAGCTGGATTGATCCCTTCATTATTATGTTGAGCGTTCCGTTATCCCTTGCGGGGGCTGTTTTAACCTTAGCTATGATTGATAATGGAAGTATAAACCTCTACAGCCAAATTGGCTTTGTGACCCTCATTGGATTAATTACCAAACACGGTATTCTCATGGTTGATGTGGCAAATCGCCTGCGAGATGAAGGTATGGATCGTTTAGGCGCTATTATACAAGCTTCAAAAATGCGCTTACGCCCCATTCTTATGACTACATTTGCAATGGTCTTAGGGGCAATCCCCCTTGCCATGGCTTCGGGCGCGGGCTACGAAAGTCGTCGTCAAATTGGCTGGGTCATTGTTGGAGGTATGACTGTTGGAACCCTATTCACATTGTTTGTTCTGCCCGCTTTCTATTATTACTTAGCCCGGCGAACTCGTTTCTCTGTGAAAGAAATTATGGAATAGGACGAGGATGGCGTCCCCCTCCCGTGACCCAAAATTTATTTCACAATATCCTGACGCTCTAAGTCCCGGGACACTTTTTGATGCTCAACTTGTTGCCCGCCATCGCGACCGAATTGCCCTAACTTACCCTCATCATTGTTTTTTAAAAGATCGGGTAGTTTCTGATTTAGCCAATCGCCTGCAACGCGTACGCCGAACTTTTAAACAAGGCATTGACTTAGGTTGTCATACAGGCCAAATGGCCAAGGCTGTTGAAGAAATATTATCTATCAAGCTTTTGTGCGCCGATATCAGTGAAAAAATGGTTGCCTCTTGCCCTATTACCCACAAACTGGTTATAGACCTAGAAACATTTCCGTTTGCTGATCACGCATTTGATCTGGTTTTGAGCGCTCTTTCCTTACATTGGGTCAATGATATCCCAGGTCTATTTGCCCAAATTTATAAGGCACTGAAGCCCGATGGTCTTTTTATGGCATCCCTACTGGGAGAAGAAACATTAAAGGAATTGAGAGAATGTCTCCAAATTGCTGAATTGGAGCTTAACGGTGGCGTTTCACCTCGGGTATCGCCGATGTTAACCTTACAAGATGCAGGGGGGCTTCTTCAACGAGCTGGGTTTGCATTACCCGTTGTTGATCAAGACCGGTTACAAATTACTTATCCCCACCCGTTAGCCCTACTCCAAGATTTACGCAACATGGGAGAAACAAATGCACTTTATCAGCGATCTCATACCGTGACCTCTCGCTCACTTTTTACACGGGCTTTCGAACTCTATCAAGAAAAGTATAGTTTACCAGATGGCCGCATAACAGCTACGTTTGAGATAATCACTTTAACCGGGTGGGCTCCTCACGATTCCCAACCTACTCCTCTTCGTAGAGGATCAGCAACGTCCTATCTTGGGAATCATGTTTAATTAAACAGCGCGCCTTGCTGTGAAAGCCGTTGTGAGGGTACCATCGTCAAGATAATCTAATTCTCCCCCAATAGGCACACCGTGAGCCAAGGTGGAAAGGGAAACAGTTAAAGGTTGGAGACGGTCAATTAAATAGTGAATGGTCGTTTGGCCATCAATCGTTGCGTTTAAGGCTAAAACAACTTCTTTCACCCCCGTCTTCTGAATGCGATCAACCAACGGTTCTATGGTCAATTGATCTGGGCCCATTCCATCAATAGCAGACAAAACGCCGCCCAAAACATGATACCGACCCCGAAAGACATTTGCGCGCTCAAGAGCCCACAAATCTGCAACATCTTGCACCACACAAAGAACCCCCCCGTCACGGCGAGCATCCATACAAATATAACAAGGGTCACTTGAATCCAAATTATAACATATTTGGCATGTCTTTATTGTGGCTTCCGCTGATTGGAGGGCTTCAATCAAGGGGAGCATAATTTGTTCACGTTTTTTTAGCAAATGTAAGGCCAAACGGCGTCCAGAACGTGGCCCAAGACCCGGTAGTTTACTCAAATATTGGATTAACCGTTGAATTTCTGACCCACTCATTATGACCTCTTTTGTATAAGGGTATTGAGTGTCCAATGTAGCGAGATTTTTATGCAAAATCAGCAAAAAAACAGCGGATTAAAATAAAATTTATGGGAGAGCTAAGATATCACAGGTGCCTGCTATCCCGCATTCTTTATTTGCTGCTCGTGATGAGCCGTTAACGCTTTTACGCCTGACCCAGGAGGGGCAGACTTAGCTTTGGCTTGCTTTGCTTGTGCAGC
Organism: Alphaproteobacteria bacterium; assembly: GCA_016870095.1. Classification (NCBI taxonomy): domain Bacteria; kingdom Pseudomonadati; phylum Pseudomonadota; class Alphaproteobacteria; species Alphaproteobacteria bacterium. Next base: position 94,769 of record VGCI01000008.1, read on the forward strand.
CTGTTTTTTCTTAACTTCTGCCTCTCTCTTCTTTTGAGCCAACAGCTCTTTTTGATGCTCCTTCTTTGCTTCATCCTGTTTTTTCTTTTCAGCCATTAGCTTAGCGTGCTCTGCCTTCTTCACTTCGGCATCTTTTTCGTGTTGTTCTTTTTTTGCTTCATCCTCTTTTTTCTTTTCAGCCATTTGCTTATCGTGTTCTGCCTTCTTCGCTTCGACATCTTTTTCATGTTGTTGTTTCTTTGCTTCAGTCTCCTTTTGCTTTTCAGCAGCTTCCGCATCGTGCTGTTCTTTCTTTGCTTCAGCTTCTTTCTTTTTTTGGTCTATTTTTGCTCGTTGCTGCTGCAATACTTCAGCAGAGGGCTTAGAAGGTGGAGGGGATTTTGTAGCCGCTGTAGACGTTTTGACTTCAGCGTGCGGTTTATCACTGGTCGGCAACGTAGATTTGGATTCTGCTACCTCCGGTTTATGTTTTACTGAAGAATGAGCTCCTGCTGAGACATTCTTTTTAGCAGGCGGCGGGGGTGGTGGGGCAATGGGTGCGCCCGCAACGGGTGCATTAGCTGCTTCTACTGCAGGTTTGGTTGCAACCGACGAACCCGCAGCCGCTGATTTATCTGACTTCTTCTTTTTTACAGGCGGTGGCGGCGGTGGGGCAATGGGTGCGTCCACAACTGGGGCATTAGCTGCTTCTACTGCAGGTTTGGTTGCAACCGACGAACCCGCAGCCGCTGATTTATCTGACTTCTTCTTTTTT